>NZ_JBEXZD010000104.1:0-30320 GCF_040628575.1 Streptomyces sp. NPDC006393 | reverse complement strand
AGCAGGCCGTGAAGACCTGGCGCGGTCAGGCCGCCGAGGGCATCGAGGACCTCGCCGAGGAGGTCGAGGCACGGACCCTGGCGGCACCGTCCGCCCTTCAGATCGGGGTCGCTAGCAATGCAGCACGGCAAGTACCGGTTCATCGTGGGGTTCCTGGCCCTGCCCCTGGGGCTGTACGCGCTCTTCGTCGTGTGGCCGTTCATCCAGTCCATCTACTACTCGTTCACGGACTGGACGGGCCTGAGTCCCGACTTCAAGATGGTCGGGTTCGACAACTACAAGAGGATGTTGGACGACGACATCTTCTGGAAGTCGTTGCAGCACAGCCTGCTGTTCGCGCTGGTGCTGCCGGTGGTGACGCTCGGTCTGGCGCTGTTCTTCTCCTTCATGATCAATGTCGGCGGCCGGCGCAGGAAAGGCGGCCCGGCCATCACCGGCGTCCGCGGCTCCTCGTTCTACAAGATCGTCTACTTCTTCCCGCAGGTGCTGTCGATCGCCATCGTCGCCATCCTGTTCGCCTTCGCGTACAACCCGGACAGCGGCGCGATCAACTCGCTGCTGAGCGCGGTCGGGCTCGACAGCGTCCAGCCGCTGTGGCTGGGCGACCCGAACCTGGCGCTGTGGTGCGTGATGGCCGTGCTGGTCTGGTCGACGACCGGCTTCTTCGTGGTCCTCTTCTCCGCCGGTATGGCCTCCATCCCGGCCGATCTGTACGAGGCCGCGCTGCTCGACGGCGCCAGCCGGTTCGCCACCTTCTTCCGGATCACCCTGCCGCTGCTGTGGGACACCGTGCAGTCCGGCTGGGTCTACATGGGCATCCTCGCCCTCGGCGCGGAGTCGTTCGCGGTCGTACAGATCATGACGACCGGGCCGGGCGGCCCCGACTACTCGACCACCGTCATGGTCCTGTACGTGTACCAGAAGGCGTTCCGTGACGGTCAGGCCGCCTACGCCACCACGATCGGCGTCGCCCTGCTGGTCGTCACGCTCGCCTTCGCGGCGATCGTGATGCGGCTGGGCCGGCGCGAGCGGCTGGAGTTCTGATCATGAAAACGACCGAGACCCCCGCCCCCGTACCGGCCGAGTCCGGCGCCACCGTCTCCAAGGTCGGCGTGCCGGCCGGAAGGGACACCCGGCAGAAGAAGGAGGGCGGTGTCCTCAACGTCTTCTCCCATGGCGTCCTGATCATCTGGGCGATCATGGTCGTCATGCCGCTGGTGTGGGCGGTGATGACGTCCTTCAAGACCGACGGCGACATCTTCGGCTCGCCCTGGTCGCTGCCCGACAAGCTGCACTTCGAGAACTGGTCGCGCGCCTGGAGCGACGCCCACATGAGCGAGTACTTCCTCAACACCGTCCTGGTGGTCGGGGGCTCGCTCATCGGCACGCTGGTGCTCGGCTCGATGGCGGCGTACGTGCTGGCCCGGTTCGACTTCCCGGGCAACCGGTTCATCTACTACCTCTTCATCGGCGGCATGAGCTTCCCGATCATGCTGGCGCTGGTGCCGTTGTTCTACGTCGTGAACAACATGGGGCTGCTGAACACCATCCACGGGCTGATCCTGGTCTACATCGCCTACTCGCTGCCCTTCACGGTGTTCTTCCTGACGGCGTTCTTCCGGACCCTGCCGACCTCGGTGGCGGAGGCCGCCTTCGTGGACGGCGCCTCGCACACCCGGACGTTCTTCCAGATCATGCTGCCGATGGCCAAGCCCGGCCTGATCAGCGTCGGGATCTTCAACTTCCTCGGGCAGTGGAACCAGTACATGCTGCCGACGGTGCTCAACACCGACCCCGACAAGCACGTGCTCACCCAGGGCCTGGTGCAGCTGGCCGTGAGCCAGGGCTACAAGGGCGACTGGTCCGGTCTCTTCGCGGGCCTGGTGATGGCGATGCTGCCGGTCCTGGCCGCGTACATCGTCTTCCAGCGCCAGGTCGTGCAGGGCCTGACGGCGGGCGCCCTGAAGTAGCTCGGAGGCCCTTCTCGGGCCCGTTCGCCGTCGCGCGTCCACGCCGAAGCCGCCCCCGGCCGCCGGGGGCGGCTTCGGCGTGCCTTCGCAGCCCCTCCTGCGGCGATCGGCGGCCCTCCTGCCACGATCACCGGCGGAGCGCTCCGGCGCGCCCTACCACGGCTCCACAGGTGTGTCCAAGGACCCGGAAACGGTTCAACCTCTTGACGGGAGGCAACCCGAACGGCTCATCTTAGAGTTCACTTGTTGGATAGACGGGGCCTCACCGGAGCGGCCCCGCGCTCAGGAGGTCGTCGTGGAGACTCCAGGGTCGCAGTCGTCGCTGCACCGAGCCAACCTGGAGCGGGTCGTACGTGCCGTGCGTCTTGCCGGTTCCCTCACGCAGGCGGAGATCGCGCGGACCACGGGTCTGTCCGCGGCAACGGTCTCCAACATCGTGCGCGAGCTGAAGGACGGCGGAACGGTCCAGGTCACACCCACGTCAGCGGGCGGCCGCCGGGCCCGCAGCGTGTCCCTGAGCGGCGACGCCGGGATCGTGATCGGCGTCGACTTCGGGCACGCGCATTTGCGGGTCGCGATCGGGAACCTGGCCCACCAGGTGCTCGCCGAGGAGTCCGAGCCGCTGGACGTGGACGCCTCCTGGGTGCAGGGCTTCGACCGGGCGGAGGAGCTGGTCAACCGGCTGATCGCGGCCACGGGGGTGGACCGCTCGAAGATCGCCGGCGTGGGCCTCGGCGTGCCCGGCCCGATCGACGTGGAGTCCGGCACGCTCGGCTCCACGGCCATCCTGCCCGGCTGGGGCGGCATCAAGCCCGCCGAGGAGCTGCGGGGGCGGCTCGGCGTGCCGGTGCACGTGGACAACGACGCCAACCTCGGCGCCCTCGGCGAGCTGGTATGGGGCAGTGGGCGCGGGGTGCGCGACCTGGCCTACATCAAGATCGCCAGCGGTGTGGGCGCCGGTCTGGTCATCAACGGGAAGATCTACCGAGGCCCCGGCGGCACAGCGGGCGAAATCGGGCATATTACACTGGATGAATCCGGCCCGGTCTGCCGCTGCGGAAACCGTGGCTGCCTGGAGACCTTCACCTCCGCGCGCTACGTCCTGCCGCTGCTCCAGCCCAGTCACGGCCTCGACCTGACCATGGAGGGCGTCGTACGGCTGGCGCGGGACGGTGACCCGGGTTGCCGTCGGGTGATCGCCGACGTCGGCCGCCACATCGGCAGTGGAGTCGCCAATCTCTGCAATCTGCTCAACCCGAGCCGAGTGGTCCTCGGCGGTGATCTCGCGGAGGCCGGCGAGCTGGTGCTCGGGCCGATCAGGGAGTCGGTCGGGCGCTATGCCATCCCCAGCGCCGCACGCCAACTGTCCATTCTTCCGGGGGCACTTGGGGGTCGTGCGGAGGTGCTCGGGGCGCTGGCCCTGGCGCTCAGCGAGATGGGTGATTCCACCCTTTTGGATGGAAGTACGCCCGGCGCCCTGCCCGTGGCCACCCCTGCCTTCACTTAGAGAACGGATGGCACCGTTGCCATCTCGTTAAGGATTTACTTCTTGACGTCGCACGTGTGGCCGAGTTGACTTCCAGCCACCTCGGCCGCAACGACGCGGCCTCGTCAGGGAGGTTTGAAGAAGTGAACACGCGTATGCGTCGTGCGGCCTTCGCCGTTGCTGCTGGTGCCATGGCCGTCTCGCTCGCCGCTTGCGGCAGCGCCAAGGAGTCCGGGGGCGACTCGTCGAAGTCGTCCTCCAGCAGCGAGAAGAAGGGCGACGACATCACGGTCGGCCTGCTTCTGCCGGAGAACCAGACCGCTCGGTACGAGAAGTTCGACAAGCCGATCATCGAAAAGCAGATCGCTGAGCTGACGAACGGCAAGGGCAAGGTCGATTACCTCAACGCCAAGCAGGACGCGACCCTCCAGTCGCAGCAGATCGACACGATGATCACCAAGAAGGTCGACGTGCTGATCCTCGACGCGGTCGACTACAAGGCCGTCGCCCAGGGCGTGAAGAAGGCCAAGGACGCCGGCATCCCGGTCGTCGCCTACGACCGCCTCGCCGAGGGCCCGATCTCCGCCTACACCTCGTTCGACAACGTCGAGGTCGGCAAGACGCAGGGCGAGGCCCTGCTGAAGGCCCTGGGCGGCAAGGCCAAGTCGGGCAAGATCGTCATGATGAACGGCTCCGTGACCGACCCCAACGCCGCGCAGTTCAAGAAGGGCGCCCACGAGGTGCTCGACGGCAAGGTGAACATCGGCAAGGAGTACGACACCAAGGAGTGGAAGCCGGAGAACGCCAACGCCAACATGGAGGGCGCCATCTCCGCCCTCGGCAAGGACAAGATCGTCGGCGTCTACTCGGCCAACGACGGCATGGCGGGCGGCATCATCACCGCGCTCAAGAGCGCGGGCCTCAAGACGCTTCCCCCGGTCACCGGTCAGGACGCGGAACTCGCGGGCGTGCAGCGTATCGTGGCCGGCGAGCAGTACATGAGCGTCTTCAAGTCGTACCCGCAGGAGGCCGAGACCGTCGCCAAGATGGCCGTCTCGATCGCCAAGACCGGCAAGGTCGACAGCTCGCTGAAGACGAGCACCGTCGACAGCGGCACCGAGAAGGGCATCCCGTCGGTCATCGTCCCCGTCGTCTCGCTGACGAAGGACAACATCAACGACACGGTCGTCAAGGAGGGCTACTACACGGTCGGCGAGATCTGCACGGCCAAGTACAAGGCCGCCTGCGACAAGATCGGCCTGAAGTAACACCTCCAGGGCCGCCCGACCGGCGGCCCCGCTGACCGCACGGGACACCGCGCCATCGATCGCGCGTACCCCGTGCCAGCACGTCCGGTGCCCTGCCGCCGACAGCCCCGCAGCACAACGGCGGGGCGCCGGACGGAACACCCCCCTCACTCCTCATGTTCAACCTCCCGCCGGGGTCAGGCTCAGGCGGCGAAGGAGATGGTTCACGTGTCCGCTACGCCCGTGCTGGCGTTGCGCGGGGTCTCCAAGCGATTCGGTGCCGTCCAGGCGCTCACCGACGTAGAGCTTGAGGTCCACGCCGGAGAGGTGGTCGCCCTCGTCGGCGACAACGGCGCCGGAAAGTCCACCCTTGTCAAGACGATCGCGGGCGTACACCCCATCGATGACGGTGTCATCGAGTGGGAGGGCAAGCCCGTCGCGGTGAACAGGCCGCACGACTCCCAGAACCTGGGCATCGCGACGGTCTACCAGGATCTTGCCCTGTGCGACAACATCGACGTGGTCGGCAACCTGTTCCTCGGCCGTGAGATCAAGCGTCGCGGTGTTCTGGACGAGGTCGAGATGGAACGCCGCTCGCGCGAGCTGCTGGACCAGCTCTCGATCCGTATCCCCAGCGTCCGTATCCCGATCGCCTCCCTCTCCGGCGGTCAGCGCCAGGTCGTGGCCATCGCGCGCTCCATGCTCGGCGAGCCCAAGCTGGTGATCCTCGACGAGCCCACCGCCGCCCTCGGTGTCGAGCAGACCGCACAGGTGCTCGACCTGGTCGAGCGGCTGCGCGAGCGCGGTCACGCCGTGATCCTCATCAGCCACAACATGGCCGATGTCAAGGCCGTCGCCGACAAGGTGGCCGTCCTGCGTCTGGGACGCAACAACGGCGTCTTCGAGGTCAAGACGACCTCGCAGGAAGAGATCATCTCCGCCATCACCGGCGCCACGGACAACGCCGTGACCCGTCGTGCGGCGCGCACCAATGGGGAGATCAAGAAGTGAGCAGCATCGACAAGACCTCCACGTCTCCCGAGGACCACGCCGTGGACAACCCCGAGGCGGCAGCGGGCGCGGCGACCGTCGTGGACCCCCGCCTCCTCGTGCGCGAGCAGGGACTCGCCGGCTACCTCGGCGAGTTCAAGCGCAAGGTGCGCGCCGGTGACCTCGGCGCCATCCCGGTCGTCATCGGCCTCATCGTCATCTGCGCGATCTTCCAGAGTCTCAACTCGGCCTTTCTGGGCGCGGAGAACCTCAACAACATCTTCGTCGCCATGGTGGCCACCGGCATGATGTCGGTCGGCATCATCTTCGTGCTGCTGCTCGGCGAGATCGACCTGTCGGTCGGCTCCGTCTCCGGCGTCTCCTCGGCGATCATGGCCGTGATGAGCGTCACCCACGGAGTGAACGAGTGGCTCGCCGTCGTCACCGCCCTCGCGGCCGGCGCGGTCATCGGCGCCCTGCACGGCTTCTTCTTCGCCCGGATCGGTGCTCCGGCGTTCGCCGTGACCCTGGCCGGTCTGCTGTTCTGGAACGGCTTCATGCTCCAGATCCTGGGCTCCAACGGCACGATCAACATCGACGGCGAAGGCGTGGTCGGCAAGCTCACCACGTACTACTTCTCGGACGTGGCCGCCGCCTACCTCCTCGCTGTCCTCGCGGTCGTCGGATACTTCCTGTCGGCCTTCCTCGGTAACCGCCGCCGCGAGGCCGCGGGCATCCCGTCCCGTCCGCTGAGCGACATCGTGCTGCGCACCGTGCTGCTCGCGATCGCCGCATTCGCCGTCGCGATCATGTTCAACCAGTACAAGGGCCTGCCGCTCGCGGTGCTGCTCTTCGCGGTCGTCCTGGTCGGCAGCGACTTCGTGCTGCGCCGTACCGCGTACGGCCGCAAGATCTTCGCGCTCGGCGGCAGCGTCGAGGCCTCCCGCCGCGCCGGCATCAACGTCACCGCGGTCCGTGTCTCGGTCTTCGCCATCGCGGGCCTGTTCGCCTCGGTCGGCGGTCTCTTCTGGGCCTCCAAGATCGCGGCCGCCAACCAGAGCGCCGGCTCCGGCGACCTGCTGATGAACGTCATCGCCGCGGCCGTCATCGGTGGCACCAGCCTCTTCGGTGGTCGGGGCCGCACCTGGAACGCGCTGCTCGGTGTACTCGTGATCACATCGATCCAGTACGGCCTGGCCCTGCAGGGCATCGCCACCCCGATCCAGTACATGATCACCGGTGGTGTCCTCCTCGCCACGGTCGTCATCGACTCGGTCACCCGCAAGACCCAGAAGTCGGCCGGCCGCGCCTGACCGCAGCCGACCGGCCCGGCCGACCGTTCCGGCCGACCACAGGGCTGTGCCCGGCACCGACACAGGTGCCGGGCACAGCCGCGCCCCGGGGTCGTTTCCGCGGGGTACAGCCGTTCGGGCTACGACCCACCGCCCGCGCACCGGCCGCTCGGGCGGAACATTAGACTCGTCGAGCCCGGCGAAAGCTCGATCAGCTCTACTGCAAGGAGGCACGGGTGCCGCTGCTGACCCGCATCAGGGGACCGCGCGATCTGGACCGGCTCAGCCTGGAGGAGCTGGATCAGCTGGCAGAGGAGATCCGGACCTTTCTCGTCGACGCGGTCTCCAAGACCGGCGGCCACCTCGGTCCCAACCTCGGTGTGGTGGAGCTGACCATCGCCCTGCACCGCGTCTTCCACTCGCCGAAGGACAGGGTGCTGTGGGACACCGGCCACCAGTCCTACGTGCACAAGCTGATCACCGGCCGGCAGGACTTCTCGAAGCTGAAGATGAAGGGCGGCCTGTCCGGCTACCCCTCCCAGGCCGAGTCCGAGCACGACGTGATCGAGAACAGCCACGCCTCCACCGTCCTCGGCTGGGCCGACGGCATCGCCAAGGCCAACCAGATCCTCCAGCGCGACAGCCATGTCGTCGCGGTCATCGGCGACGGCGCGCTGACCGGCGGTATGGCCTGGGAGGCGCTGAACAACATCGCCGACGCCAAGGACCGCCCGCTCGTCATCGTCGTCAACGACAACGAGCGCTCCTACGCGCCGACCATCGGCGGCCTGGCCAACCACCTCGCCACCCTGCGCACCACCGACGGCTACGAGCGCTTCCTCGCCCGGACGAAGGAGCTCCTGGAGCGCACCCCGGTCGTCGGCAGGCCGCTGTACGAGACGCTGCACGGCGCGAAGAAGGGGTTCAAGGACTTCATCGCCCCGCAGGGCATGTTCGAGGACCTGGGCCTGAAGTACGTCGGCCCGATCGACGGCCACGACATCGAGGCCCTGGAGTCCGCGCTGACCCGCGCCAAGCGCTTCGGCGGCCCCGTGATCGTGCACTGCCTCACCGAGAAGGGCCGCGGTTACCAGCCCGCCCTCCAGGACGAGGCCGACCGCTTCCACGCCGTCGGCAAGATCCACCCCGACACCGGCCTGCCGATCGCCACCTCCGGCGCCGACTGGACGAGCGTCTTCGGCGACGAGATGGTCAAGCTCGGCAAGGAGCGCCGGGACATCGTGGCCATCACGGCCGCCATGCTCCAGCCGGTGGGCCTGGACAGGTTCGCCAAGGCCTTCCCCGACCGGGTCTACGACGTCGGCATCGCCGAGCAGCACGGCGCCGTCTCCGCGGCCGGCCTCGCCCACGGCGGCGTGCACCCGGTCTTCGCCGTGTACGCCACCTTCCTCAACCGCGCCTTCGACCAGGTCCTGATGGACGTGGCCCTGCACAAGTGCGGAGTCACCTTCGTCCTGGACCGGGCCGGCATCACCGGTACTGACGGCGCCTCCCACAACGGCATGTGGGACATGTCCATCCTCCAGGTCGTCCCGGGCCTGCGCCTGGCCGCGCCCCGCGACGCCGACCAGGTCCGCGCCCAGCTGCGCGAGGCCGTGGAGGTGAAGGACGCCCCGACCGTCGTGCGCTTCTCCAAGGGCGCCGTCGGCCCCGCCGTACCCGCCGTGGGCCGCGTCGGCGGCATGGACGTGCTGCGAGAGCCGGGCACCGACACCCCGGACGTCCTGCTGGTCTCCGTCGGGGCGCTCGCCCCCATGTGTCTGGAGATCGCGACACTCCTGGACAAGCAGGGCATCTCCACCACCGTCGTCGACCCGCGCTGGGTCAAGCCCGTCGACGAGGCCATGGCTCCGCTCGCCGAACGCCACCGCGTGGTCGTCACCGTCGAGGACAACTCCCGCGTCGGCGGGGTCGGCTCCACGATCGCCCAGGCGCTGCGCGACGCGGGCGTCGACGTGCCGCTGCGCGACTTCGGCATCCCGCCCCGCTTCCTCGACCACGCCTCGCGCGCCGAGGTGATGGCGGAGATCGGCCTGACCGCGCCCGACATCGCCCGTCAGGTCACCGGCCTCGTCTCCCGGCTCGACGGCCGGTTCGAGCGGACGGCCGCCGAGGTCGACTCGGCGGTGCAGCCGGCACGCGACTAGACCCGCCCGCCGGACGGCCACCAGGACCTCCGGACCGGGCACGGACCGCGGTCCTGAACGGGCACGGACCACGGCCCGGACCGGGCACGGACCACGGCCCGGACCGGGCACGGACAACGGTCCTGAACGGGCACGGGGCTTGGCCCGGACCGGGCGCGGAGTCGGGCCCCGACCGGGCACTGAGCCTGGCCCTGACCGGGCACGGACCCCCGTCCCGAACCGGCATCCCACTGATCCCGGAATGGGCCGGTTCCGTCACCTCCTACGGGTGGCGGAACCGGCCCTTCTGCGTGAACCTGCCAGTGCCGGGGCATACGCATCCCCAGCCCTCTCGATCATGTCGAGCCATGTCGAGGCGACAAGCGTGGGAGGTAGGCCCGTGAGCAACACGCTGTTCCGGACGAAGAACGTCGAACAGTCGATCAAGGACACCGAGGAACCCGAACACGCGCTCCGAAAATCCCTGTCCGCCCTCGACCTGACCGTCTTCGGCGTCGGTGTCATCATCGGCACCGGCATCTTCGTCCTGACCGGCACGGCCGCCAAGGACACCGCCGGGCCCGCCGTGTCGCTGTCGTTCGTCGTCGCCGGTGTGGTCTGCGCGCTCGCCGCCCTCTGCTACGCCGAGTTCGCCTCCACGGTTCCCGTCGCCGGATCGGCGTACACCTTCTCCTACGCCTCACTGGGGGAGTTCCCCGCCTGGATCATCGGCTGGGACCTGGTGCTGGAGCTCGCGCTCGGCACGGCGGTGGTCGCCGTCGGCTGGTCCGGCTACATCCACTCACTGCTCGACAACGCGGGCTGGCACCTGCCCGAGGCGATCAGCGGCCGGGACGCCGCCACCGGCTTCGGCTTCGACATCCTCGCCGCCCTTCTCGTCCTGGTCCTCACCGCCATCCTCGTCCTCGGCATGAAGCTCTCCGCGCGGGTCACCTCGGTGGTCGTCGCCGTCAAGGTGGCGGTCGTCCTCATCGTCATCGTCGCCGGCGCCTTCTTCATCGACGGCGACAACTACGACCCGTTCGTCCCCAAGGAGCAGCCGGTCGCCGCGGGAGGCAACCTCAAGGCACCGCTCATCCAGCTGATCTTCGGCTGGGCGCCGTCCGACTTCGGCGTCATGGGCATCTTCACCGCCGCGTCCGTCGTCTTCTTCGCCTTCATCGGCTTCGACGTCGTGGCCACCGCCGCCGAGGAGACCCGCCATCCGCAGCGCGACGTGCCGCGAGGCATCCTCGGCTCGCTCGTCATCTGCACGGCCCTGTACGTCGCCGTGTCGATCGTGGTGACCGGCATGCAGAAGTACAGCGCGCTGTCCGTGGACGCCCCGCTCGCGGACGCCTTCAAGTCCACCGGGCACCCCTGGTTCGCGGGCCTGATCAGCTTCGGCGCCGCCGTCGGCCTGACCACGGTGTGCATGATCCTGCTCCTGGGCCAGGCCCGCGTCTTCTTCGCGATGAGCCGCGACGGCCTGCTGCCCCGCTTCTTCTCCCACACCCACCCGCGCTTCCGCACCCCCTACCGCCCGACGATCCTCCTCGGCGTCGTCATCGCGATCATCGCGGGCTTCACCAGCCTGAGCGAACTGGCCGAGCTGGTGAACATCGGCACGCTGTTCGCCTTCATCGTCGTCGCGATCAGCGTGATCATCCTCCGCAGGACCCGCCCCGACCTGCCCCGCGCCTTCCGCACCCCGCTGGTGCCGTTCGTCCCGGTCCTGTCGGTCCTGGCCTCCCTGTGGCTGATGCTGAACCTGCCCGCCGAGACCTGGCTGCGCTTCGCCATCTGGATGGCGATCGGCTTCGTCGTCTACTTCCTCTACGGCCGCACCCACAGTCGGCTCGCCCTCCGCGAGCAGGCCACCACCACCGGGACCCCGGGCACAGGCGCCACCGGCACCCCCTGACAGCCGGGCCGGGCCCGGCGTGATCCAAACGAAAGGCCCTAAGGGGGTGTCTCGCCGCGCACCGCCCGCGGCCCGGTGACCTCGGCGCCCAACTCGCCCACCCGCCGCCGCAGTTCCCGGTCGGCCGTGACGACGAGGGCGGGCCGCGGGGCGGCCTGCTCGACCAGTTCGACGATGCGGTCGTCACCGCTGCCCGCGGCCGGCTCCACGCGTACGCCGGGCACGGATTCGACCCCGCGGGCCACGCCCTCGACGACGAGCAGGATCTCCACGGGGCCCGGACGGCCGGGCAGCCCCTCGCGGGCCAGCCGGTCCCGCAGCCGCTCGGTGGCCGCCTTCCGGTCCCGCCACCACCCGTCGGGCACCGACCCGACCGTGTTCGCGGCATCGACGATCACGAGCAGGGCAGGAGTGTCGTCCATGGGATCAGGGTCGCACGGCGCCCCGAGGGCGGGTACGGCCGGGCCGGGTGACCCGGCGTGACCTGGGGCCGGGCCGGGAGCGATGACGCGTCCGGCTTAGAGTGAGCGCGTGAACGGCGACTGGCTCCTGCGCGGCCGCGACGGCCGGCTCTGTGTGTATTTCCCCTCCGGCGACGCCACCGTGTGCCGGGCCGAGCAGTGGCCCGGCGGACCGTGGGACGCACCCCGCCGGGTCGGCGGCGACCAGAGGCTGCACCCCGTGTTCGCGGTCGGGCAGGGCGCCGACGCCTACGCCCATCTCGTCTCCTGGCGGCCCACTGCCGACGGGTCGTCGGGTCTGGTGCACACAACCCACTTCCGGCCTCTGCTCGCGGCCCTGGACTGGCACCCGATCGGGCACCCGAACAAAACGGGCGGGCGCACGGGCACACCGGCCGTGGCGGTCGACGCCGAAGGCCGCGCCCACGTCTTCGTCCGCAACGGGGGCTCCGGTGTCAGCATGCTGGCCCAGCAGACCACGGGCGGCTGGGAGCCCTGGCGGGACCTGAAGGGCCATCGCGTCCACGAGGACGGTCTGGCCGCGGTCACCGGCGAGTCCGGCCTGGTCGAGCTGTACGCGGCCGTCCCCGACGGTGTGCTGCACTGGCGTCAGGAGAAGCCGGGCGGCGAACTGACCCGTACGGACAAGCTGACGACCCCGGTCCGCCCGGGCGCCCTCCGCGCCCTGGCCACCTCGCCCGGCCGCACCACCCTGTTCTACGTCGACGACTCCGGCGACCTGTGCGCGTGGCGCCCCGGCGACAAGCCGGCCGCCCTGCTCCCCGCCGCGGGCCCCGGTCCGGTCACCGCCGTCCGCTGCGTCCTCGACGGTCACGACTGCACCCTGCTGGCCCAGCGTTCGGCGGCCGGACGCGTGGCCTTCGCCGCCTACCCCACGGAGGAGGAGACGGCCGGCGCCTGGTGGACCGAGTCGGGCCCCGCGCTCGCCGCGGACGCCGCGGTCCGCGTGACGACGGACGCCGACGGCCGTGTCACCGCGGCCACGTTGTCCCCGTCCACCGGACGCCTCCTGCTCACCCGCCGCAAGGACGAGCCGGGGCTGGCGCTGGAGGCGTGGCGGGAGGTGTGAGGTCAGGAACCGCCGTGGGCCGGCGACTTCTTCGCCGACTCGGGGATCGGGGAGTCACTGCGGATCGCCTTCCACAACTGCGACGCCTGCGGCTCCGCCGCCACCACGCGATTGGGGTCGACCTTGTCGTACGCCACCGGCAGCATGATCGTCTCCATCGTGGAGGGATCGACCCCGTTCAGGCTGCGTCCGAACTCCGCCAGCTTGGTGAGCGAGGCGAGGTCGGAGTCGGTGGTGAGAGCCGCGGTGAGCTTGTCCGCGATCTTGTAGGTCTTGGTGGGGCTGCCCAGCAGGTCCTGCCTCTTGATCTCGCTCAGCAGGTCCAGCATGAACTGCTGCTGCAGGCTGATGCGGCCGAGGTCGCTGCCGTCACCGACACCGTGCCGGGTGCGCACGAACTGGAGCGCCTGCGTGCCGTTCAGCCGGTGCGGGCCCTTGGTCATGTTCAGACCGCTGGACGTGTCGTGGATGTCCTGCGGGACGTTGACGGTCACCCCGCCGATCGCGTCCACCAGTCCCTTGAAGCCGGCGAAGTCTATCTCCACGTAGTGGTCCATCCGGACCCCGGAGATCTTCTCCACGGTCTTCACGACGCAGGCCGGACCGACCTGAGAGTAGATGGAGTTGAACATCACACGGTTCGCGGAAGGAACGGTGGAGCCGTCCTTCTTCGTGCACTCGGGCCGGGTGACCAGGGTGTCCCGCGGGATGCTGACGGCGACGGCCTTGGTGCGGCCGTCGGGGATGTGCATCACCAGCGCGGTGTCGGACCGGGCGCCGGAGACATGACCCGCGTCGAGCGCCGCGTTGGCACCGGCGCGTGAGTCGGAGCCCAGGATCAGGATGTTCTGACCGGAGGTGGGCAGCTTCTCGGGGCGGTCGTCACCGATGGCCTTGTCGATGTCGACGCCCTTGATGTTGCCGTCGAGGTCGCTGTAGAGCCAGTAGGCGGTGCCGCCGGCGGCCAGGACGAGCACACCCAGAGCGATGAGGATGTTCCGACCGGTGTGACGCTTGCCGGTACGGCCCTTACGGCCTTTGCCACGTCGCCTGTGGGGCGCGTCCGAATCGCTGCGCTGGGGCGTCGAGACATGGCTCATGTCTGTGGAGTCCTCGTGAGGTCATGGCCCGCGGGGGGCGCTGCTTGTGGCGGTCAGGACTCGGGTGGGGGAGGGCCGGTCCGCGTCATGCCAGGCGATCGCGCCACTATAGACAGATGGTGCGCCGATCATGCGCATAATGTGACTCATTTGTAAACGGTGGGCGAAGAATTAGGATGCCGCGCATGACTTGGCTGATCACAGGCGGAGCAGGTTTCATCGGAGCGCATGTCGTCCGCGCCATGTTGGCGGCGGGCGAACACGTCGCGGTCTACGACGATTTGTCCACCGGAGACCGCAAGCGCGTTCCCGACGAGGTGTCCTTCGTCGAGGGATCGGTCCTGGACGCCGAGCTGCTCCTGACCACCCTGGCCGACCTGCAGGTCTCCGGCATCGTCCACCTCGCCGCGAAGAAGCAGGTGGGGGAGTCGGTGGAACGCCCGCTGCACTATTACCGAGAGAATGTGCAGGGCCTGCAGACCCTGCTGCGGGCCGCGGCCGACGCGGGCGTGCAGCGCTTCCTCTTTTCTTCCTCGGCCGCCGTCTACGGCATGCCCGATGTCGACCTCGTGACCGAGAACACACCCTGCGCCCCTGTGAACCCGTACGGCGAGACCAAGTTGGCGGGGGAGTGGCTGGTGCGTGCGGCGGGCCGTGCACACGGCATGACCACTGCCTGTCTGCGCTATTTCAATGTCGCCGGGGCCGCCGACGACGATCTCGCGGACACCGGGGTGTTCAACCTCGTTCCCATGGTCTTCGAAAAGCTCACCGAGGGCGGCGCTCCGGTTGTTTTCGGGGACGATTACGACACCGAAGACGGCACTTGCGTCCGCGACTTCATCCACGTCGAGGACATCGCGTCGGCGCATCTGGCGGCCGCCCGCGCCCTGGCCGACCGCGAGCCGGGCAGTGACCTGACCGTCAACATCGGTCGAGGTGAGGGCGTTTCCGTGCGTGAGATGATTGCCCTGATCGGTGAGGTGACCGGTTACGGTGCCGCGGCGACGCCGGTGTCGGCGCCGCGCCGTGCGGGTGACCCGGCACGGGTGGTCGCGTCCGCCGAGCGTATCCGCGCGGAACTCGGCTGGACCGCGCGCCACGACGCGCGTGCGATGGTCGACTCGGCGTGGTCGGGATGGTGCCGACAGCATCCGCGGGCCCGTCGCTGAGAGCGCTCGGCGGTCCACGAACCGCCGCACGGCCGCTTCGGGACTCGGCCCCGCCGCCGACGGCCGCCTCCGACATTCGAACTCATGACGCAGCGACCAGGTCGCGGTCCGGGCGGGGCCCGGCCGGTGGGAAGGACGACGGAGCATGCGGGCCAGCAGCGCGCTCGACAGCGGGCCACGGCAGCAGGCCGGCGGTGCGGCAGCGAACCGTTCAGGACGACTCCCGGCCGTGTTGTCCGGTCCGTGGCTGGCGCTCGGGCATGACGGTCGGCTCATGGTGTTCGCGCACGTGGACCAGGCCGTGCTGCGCTGGACCGAGAACAGCCCTGGCGGCCCCGACTGGTCGGGGCCGGACACCCTTCCGGCCGAGGGCGTCACCCACCTCACCGTCGCCCAGGGCCGCAACCGGTATGTGCATCTGCTCGGCCGCCGAGTACGTGGCTCCGGCGACGAACCACCCGCCGTGGACCTGCTCTACGCGGTGCAGTACCAGACGGGCCGTCCGATGACCGAGTGGCGGTCGGCGGGCAACCCTCATGCCAAGCGCGAGAGGACCGCGCTGATGGGGGCGCCCGTCGCCGCGGTCAACCCGGCCGGCACGCTCCACGTCTTCGTCACCACAGCCGAGGGACGCGTGGCGCTGCGGCGTGAGGACGCCCAAGGGCGCTGGGAGTCCTGGGCCGACCTGAAGGTCACTGCGGCCCTGGACACCCCGGCCGTGGCGGTCGCGTCCACCGGGCACGTGGGACTGCTTGCCCCCGCGCTCACCGGGGCGCTGTCCTGGCAGCAGCGCGAGCTCGGCGCCCCCCTGGAGCGGGGGCACGACATCCCGGTGGTGCCGCTGCCCGGTTCGGCGACCGGCGTGGAGACCTCACCTGGCCGGATCACCTACGTCCTCACGGACGTCCGAAGCGGTGGCATCGTCGCCGTACGGCCCGGCGAGTGGCCGGTGCCGGTGGGTGGTAACCCGGGTGACGGGCGTCACGCGGCCCTCACCACCGTGCTCGACGGCTACCCCTGTACGGTGCTCGCCCATCGCGATGCGGACGGCCGGATCGTGCTGGGCGTCTGCCCCGCGGAGGACGAGCGCAACGGGGTGTGGTGGATCGACACCACGACTCCCTGCCTGGGCGATCCCGTGCTCGCACTGGACGGGTACGGACGGGTCGTCGTCCTCGCCGTCTCCCCCGACGGCGCGCTGATCCTGGCCCGGCAGGAGGAAGGGCCGGGACTGACTCTCGGCGACTGGAGGCGTATATGACCGGTTCGGTGTCCGCCGCCGGGCAGAGGGACGTGACGGCATGACGCGGAAGACAGACCGCAGGCAGGGAGCCACCGCTGCCGGCCCTTCGGCGCGCGCGCAGACGGTCGCCGTGGTCGTTCCCGACCCCGCCGACGCGGTGCCGATCGTCGGACTGCAGCCGCCCGGGGCGCAGATCGCGGTGGTCTGTCTCCGGGCGGGGACCAAGGACGCGCGCGCGGCGCTCGAGCGCGCGCTGACAGAGGCCGCCGGACGAGGCTGCCAGGCGCTGGGAGGTGTCCGCGTCCTGGGCACCGACGCGGGCGACGCCGTGGCCGCGTTGCTCGGTGAACTGCGCGCGATCGGTCCGCACCGGCTGCACACGCTGGACCCCGATCCCGCGCACGTCGGCGTCGACGAGACAAGTGGAGTGTCGTCCTACGGTGTTCCGCAGGCACACGCGCGGACCGCGGAGCAGGCGCTTGCGGCAGCCCGCGCCTGGCAACGGGAGACCGGCCGAATCCTGTTCGTCGACTGCCACCGCGCCGGGGCGGATCCGCGGCTCGGTGCCGCGGCGTGCAGGCGCTACCCCGAGCCCGCGAACTGGCTGTCCGCGGGGTTCGACGGCCGGCTGACGGCCTTCGCGCCCACGGCCGGGGGAGTCGTGCGCTGGTGGCAGGAGGAGCCGGACCGGTGGCGGGGACCGGAGACGGTGGAGGGCCCGGGGCTGCTACCGGGCCTGTGCGTGGTACCGGATCCGCACGGGTTCCCCAACCTGTTCGCGCTGCGCCGGACCGTCCGCGCGGACGGCGGTGCGGACGTCGAGGTCGTCCAGGCGGCCCAGTACCGCGTCGGCCGGCCGCTGACACCCTGGCTCTCGCTCGGCGGGCCGAACAGCGCGGCGTGGGAGAGGGGGCGGGAAGTCGGTTTTCCGACGGCCGCCTTCGACACCGCCGGCAATCTGTTCGTGTTCGTCCGCAACTTCGGACACAGCATCAGCTACCGCTGCCGGTCGGTCGACGGCGACTGGGCGGCGTGGCGGCACCTCGGCGGTACCCGCGTCGCCGACGACCTCCTCGCGGTGACCTCGGGGAACGGCCGGGTCGAGGTCTTCGCGAGGGCGCGTGATTCCGCCGCGGTCGTCCGGTGGTACCAGGGTGCGAGCGGCGCCTGGACCGAGGACCGGACGGTTCCGTTCGCCGCCCGGCCGGGCACGTGGGCACCGGCCGCGGAGCCGGGCGCCGTTCTCTTCCGTGACGCGCACACCAACGAGGCGTCCGTGTGGCACCCCGGCACCCCGGCACCCTGTCCGCTGGGCGAGGCGGAGGAGAGCGGTCCGCTGGCCACGGCGCGGCACGTGGAGATCGACGGGTGGGCATACTCCGTCCTGGTCCGTCCCGGTCCGGGGGGCAACTGCTCGGTGGGCGCCTATCCCGAGGGGCGGCCGGATCTCGGGGTGTGGTGGCAGGACCTGAGGGCCCCCTCGTACCGGGGACCGGCGGCGGCGGTGAGTCGGGACGGAAGGCTTGCCCTGGGAACATGGGCGGCCGGCGACGGACTCATGGTGGCCTTTCGGCGGGAGCCCGAGGGCGGTCTCACCTTCGGCGACTGGCGTCCGACGAGCGAGTGAACTCCCGTGAAAGGACTCACGGCTGACCGAATACCCCGAAACGGACAGGTGTGACACGCGAGAGCGTGAAAAGGTTGTAGAGAAAACCATGTGATCAAGGTCGCGACCGTTCGGAATCACTACCCGTCGTATCTAGGTGTGATTTTGTTAAGATTCTCGTCGCCCATGTGACGTTCCTGTGAAAGCGGGTCTCACCTGCGCGTTTCCCTGCGGCGCACCGATACGGCCACGGGGCATATGTCCTGTCGTGTCCGTGTCTGAGGGGTTATGGCCAAGCTGTCGCTGCGGGCTGTCCAAAAACTGACCTGCAAGAAGCGCGATGCCTGGTGGACGGTGTTCCTGGTGGACCCCGTCGCCACTCGACTCCTGCTCCTCGTCGCCCGCTTCCGCTTCATCACGCCCAACCGGGTGACCTGGGCCGCTCTCGTCATCGGCCTCGGGTCAGCGGGCCTCTTCCTGAAGGGCGATCAGCAGTCGCTCCTCATCGGCGCCCTGCTGTACCACCTGAGCTTCATCCTCGACTGCATCGACGGGAAGCTGGCGCGGCTCAAGGGCAACGGCACCGTCTTCGGCGGCTGGCTCGACTACGTCTTCGACCGCATCCGAGTGCTGTTCTGCGCCCTGGCCCTGATGGGCGGGCAGTTCCTGCGCACGGACGACGAGCGGTACCTCCTCGCCGCCCTCATCGTGGTTTTCCTCGACATGCTGCGGTACGTCGACGCACTGCAGGTCTACAAGATGCGCATGTCGATGCGGGCCAAGATCGAGAAGGTGACGAAGGAGCGCGCCGAGGCCGAACGCGCCGAGCAGGAGGCGCGGTCCGGAGCCGAGGACGCCTCGCCGGTCGTCTTCATGGAGGACCTGCTACGAGACAACCCCGGCACACCGGCCGAGACCCTCCGCGCCGAGGCCGGCGCCGGCAACGTGATCGACCTGCACGAGCAGTTCCGCGGTCAGTTCCCCTGGTACGTCAGGATTCGCCGGGCGCTGCTGCGCACCCGGATCCGCCCGCACCTGATCAGCGGCATCGAGTTCCAGATGTTCATCTTCATCGTGGGCCCGCTGATCGGGAGGATCCTGTGGACGACCGCCGTCTCGGCGGCGCTGCTGATGCTCTTCGAGCTGGTCATCATGTACAAGTTCTGGCTCTCGACGCGGGACTTCACCCGCGTCATGGAGGAACTGGACCCCACTCCGACGACTGCGGGCACCATCGCGGCGCATCTGCACCGGGGCCGCCACCGGCGGGCCGCGCAGGAGGCGCTGCTGACCGACGAGCGCTACCAGGCGCCGGCGCCGGAGGACGACCCCGGCTTCTGGCCCTACCCGCAGCCGAACGCCACCCCCCACGAGCACGACCCCTCCCAGGACCCCTACGGACTGCCGCACGTGCGTCGGCAGCTCGGTGACACCATGCCGCTCACCCAGTTCCGGAAGGCGGCACCCGGCGACGCGTACGGCAGCCCCGGGGCCCGGGAGCACTCGCGATGACACCATCTGCAGGACGAGTCCCCATGCGACAGACACAGGACGGCGAGAACTACTGGGTCACGGTGGTCATCCCCGCGTACAACGCGGCGACCACCATCGGCAAGGCCCTGCAGTCGGCCGTGAACCAGACCTACGAGTTGGTCGAGGTGATCGTCGTAGACGACGCGTCGACCGACGGCACCATGGAAGTGGTCGCCAACTTCGCCGGCAACAACCCCCGGGTGCGGGTACTGCGCCGCCGGGAGAACAGCGGCGGCGTCGGTGCCCCCCGCAACTGGGGTATCGCCCAGGCGGAGGGGCGCTGGGTGATGTTCCTGGACGCCGACGACGAACTGCCGCCACGTGCCTGCGAGCGGCTGGTCGAGAGCGCGCTGGAGACCGGCAGCGACATCACGGCGGGCAAGGCACTGCGGGTCAACCGGGTCAGCGGCGACTCCGAGCCCTGGGCGCCGGAGGTCTACGCGATGAGCCGCACGGTGGCGAACCTGGAGGAGTTCCCGCTGCTGCTGTCCGACCCCATCGCCGCCGCCAAGCTCTACAACGTGGAGTTCCTGCGCTCGGCCGGCGTGTGGTTCCCCGAGGGCGTCTTCTACGAGGACACGTACTTCTCCACCGTGGCGGGCTGCCTCGCCCGGGGCATCACCGTGATCACCGAACCCGTCTACCGGTGGATGTGGGAGCCGGACGGTTCCTCGATCACCGGGCGCACCCGAGAACTGCGCAGCATCACCGACCGGATCGCCGTGCACCGGGCCACCGACCGATTCCTGCTGGAACGGGGCCTGTGGGCGCTGAAGGTCCGCAAGGACTCGAAGTTCCTCTCACACGATCTGCGCCTGTACATGCGGGCCCTGTCCGAGGGCGACGCGGAGTTCCAGCAGCGCTTCGCCACCATCGTCAGCTCCTATCTCTTCTCCATCAACGAGGAGGCGTTCGAGCTGTGCGGTCCGGTCGACCGGGTGCGCGCCTACCTCCTGAGGTACGAGGAGATCGAGGCCGCCCTCACCACGCTCGACTACACCCGGCGCAGGAGCGTGTTCTCCTCCCACCTGGTGGAGGAGGAAGGCCGCGTCTACTGGTCCGCCGACCACCTGCACCTCCCGGGTGCACGCCGCATGCTGGACGTCACCGAACTGGGCCTGGCCGCCGCGCCCGTGTCCCAGGTGCCGCTCTTCGCACAGCTGTCGAACTGGCGTATGGACGGCACGGAAGTGACCTACGCCGGCGAGCTCGTCAACCGCTTCGGCCGGATCTCCGCGAGCGACTCCCTCTCCCTGTCCCTGGCGGTGCGCAACCGGCACACCAAGCAGGACGTCCTGGTCCCGGTCCCGAAGGTCTCCGTCGACGACCGCCACGTCCGCTTCTCGGGCACCGCCGACCTCGCCCGCCTGCTCGGTGACGACCTCGCCGACGATACGGTCTGGAACGTCTCGGTCGTCGTGGAGTGGAACCGCAGCCGCTCCCGTTCGGCGCTGAACGTGCGAGACATCGACCTGGACGGGCTGTGCTTCAAGCGCGACGGCGAGGAGTTCGAGGGCTACCGCACGGTCAGCGACAACCTCGCCTTCCGCTCCGCGCGGGTCGGCAGCCGCACGTTCGAGTCGGAACAGAACGACCCGAACGCTCCGTGGATGTGGTGGCGCGACCAGATCCACCCCCCGATCCCCACGCTGACCCACCGCTTCGAACTGGCCGTGGTCGTGCCCTGCTACAACGTCGCCAAGTACTTGGACGACTGCCTGGGTTCGATCGCCGCGCAACGGGGCTTCGCGGCCACCCAGGTCATCCTGGTCGACGACGGCGCCACCGACGAGACGCCGCGGATGCTCGACCATTTCGCCCGGTACTACGCCAACGTCACGGTCGTCCACCAGCAGAACGGCGGCCTGGGCAACGCCCGCAACAACGGCCTCGCCCATGTCACGGCGCCTTACGTCACGTTCCTGGACTCCGACGACATCCTCGGCCCGGACGCCCTGTACCTGATGCTTCAGGCCGTTCGCCGCGACCGCACCGAGATCGCTGTCGGTGACCTGGTGAACTTCCCCGACCGGCCCTACGGCCCCTGGAAGAAGTACTTCGGCGACGGCGACCGGGTCATCACCGACCTCGCGGACACCCCCGACCTGATCTTCAGCGGTTCGGCGTGCAACAAGCTGTTCAGCACCGGCCTGCTGCGCCGGTTCGGCCTCCGGTTCGGCGAGGGCGTCCATTTCGAGGACTCGTGGCTGACGCTGCCGGCCATGTTGCGTTCCCACGGCATCAGCCTGGTCGACGCCCCTGTGTACTACTACCGCGGCCGGCCCGACGGCTCGTCCATCATGGACTCGCTGTGGAGCAAGCCCGCGAACTACCGGGACCATCTGCGCCTCAACCACTTCCTGCTGAACTACACCGCCGAGGAACGCGACAAGATCCGGCACATGTTCCACCGGTACGTGGCCCGCACGTACAAGGGGTTCCTCTGCAACGCCCGCAACGTCATGAACCGCTCGCAGCTGGCCGAGATGTTCGCGGACATCCACCGCCACTACGCGCAGATCCCCGACGACGTCATCCTCGAGTTCGCCACCAACGCTGCTCAGCAGCTCGACCACTACGCCGCCAAGAGCGGCAACTTCGAGCTGTTCTGCGACCCGGCTCCCGCCCTGGAAGCCGCGCCGCTCGCGGTCGAGATCGATGACGAGGGCTTCTACCGGACCTTCCCCGGCGGGTCCCTCGCCACCAACACGGCACGCGTCGCCGATCCCAACGTGGTGGTCGAGTCCGTGCGCAGCAGGGACGATGTGATCGTCGTCGAGGGCTGCATGGCCTTCCCGGGCATGAACATCACCGGACCTCTGCTCAACCGCCTGGAGTTCGTTTACCAGACGCGGGGGAACAAGGTGTCCGTGCCACTGCGGCAGGTCTATCGTCGGGACCTGTGGAACGCCCGCAACCAGCGCGACGTGTACGCCGGCTGGTATGCAGAGATACCCGCCGAGGTGCTGGCCGAGGGCGGCTTCGGCATCGGTGACTTCCGGCTCAGGGTGCACCGCGTCGACGGCAGCCGGGAGCGCAACGTCGTGATGAAGGCGCGTCTGCCGCTGCACCGGCTCAAGGGCCAGGGCCGGGTCGGCGACTACCGCTACATGCTGACCATCGGCGCGCGTGACGCCCTGAACCTGCGCCTGGTCAATCGTGGCGTGGGGGCACGCCTCAAGCACACGCTGTGGCGTGCCATGCGTGAGATCCGCATCCTCAAGCTGCGCAACCCCGGCTGGCGGATGCGTCTGGCGTACTGGCTCACCTTCCCGTTCCTGAACCGCCGCGAGATCTGGCTCATCGGCGAGCGTTCCGACACGGCCCAGGACAACTCGTACCACTTCTTCAAGTGGATGCGGACCAACCGGAGGCGCCGCAAGGTCTACTACGTCATCGACGGGGACTCCGCCGACTACGCGAAGGTCGCCCGCTACGGGCAGGTGATCAAGCTCGACTCGTTCAAGCACCGCGTGTACCTGCTGCACGCGACCAAGCTGATCGGCTCCTACGACTCGGAGTCCTACCTGTTGCCCAAGGGCTACCGGAAGGTCCTGTTCCTGCACCGATTCGGAGAACTCCTCAAGTATCAGCGGGTGTTCCTTCAGCACGGCATCATCTACAACGACGTCACCACCGGTGTCGACCAGCGGATCACCAGTTACGACATGATCGTCACCACCGGCCATCAGGAGCGCGAGTTCCTGGCGCTGGAGGCCGGTTACGGCGACCGCGCCGTTCTCGCGGGGCTCCCCCGGTTCGACGCGTTGAAGCGTGAGCACCCCGAACGCCCCCGCATCCTGCTGATGCCGACCTGGCGGCAGTGGCTCGTCACCGCCTCCTACAAGAAAGCCGCCGGTCCAGCCAAGACGAGCTTCACGCAGTCCGAGTACTACCGCTTCTACCGGTCGCTGCTGGCGAATCCGCGCCTGGGCCGGGCCCTTGAGCACTTCGGGGTCGACCTGGAGTTCTTCCCGCACTACGAGATCCGGCCGTACCTGCACACCTTCCAGCTCTCCTCGTCGTCCATCCACGTCGCCGACCCGAACACACGCAACGTGCAGCAGGCGATGAAGGAGTGCTCGCTGATGGTGACCGACTACTCCTCGGTCTTCTTCGACGTGGCCTACATGGGCATCCCGCTGGTCCACGTGCCCTTCGACGAGGAGGACTTCTACGGACGCCACTACAAGCGCGGCTACTTCAACCTCTCCGAGGACGGCTTCGGCCCGGTGTCCCGGACCGTCGAGGGCGCCGTGGACCAGATCATCGCCGTGATTCAGCGGGGCTTCACCGTGGAACCGGTGCACCAGGCGCGGGTCGAGAGCTTCTTCATGCACCGCGGTGGCGGCAACTGCGAACGGGTCTACGAGGCGATCGAAGCGCTCGGTACGGCACCTGCGGCGGAGCTTGGCCCGGACGGCCCCATAGGCGCGCTGGAGCCGGGCGTCCCCGCATCGACGAGGTGGGTCGATGCGGCCTGACGGCAGTCCGTACCGCATCTTCCTCGCCGGCGACTCGAGCGTGTGCACGCGCGAGGTCAGCAGGGCGCCCATGGCCGGGTGGGGCCAGGTGCTGCCGCTGTTCTTCACGAGCGCGGCTGAGGTCGTCAACTGCGCCCGGGCGGGAGCCAGTTCCCGCACCTTCGCCGAGCGCGGCCGGCTCGCCTGGATCCTGGAGCGCCTCCGGCCCGACGACTACCTCGTCGTCTCCTTCGGCCTGATCGACCACAAGCCGGAGAAGGAGTGGCGCACCGAGGCGTTCCACGACTACCAGCGCCACCTGCGCGCCTTCGTCGACGGGGCCCGCGACCGGGGTGCGCACCCGGTGCTGGTGAGCTCGCACGAGCGCTGCACCTGGGACGAACACGGCAACCTGCGGCAGGTGTTCGGCGAATATCCGATGGCCATGCGCGAGCTGGCCGGGGAGACCGCCACCCCCTACGTCGACCTGTACGCGCAGAGCCTCGAATGGTGGGCGCAGCTCGGACCCCAGGGCACCCGGAACCTGTTCATGTACCTCGCCCCCGGACAGCATCCGAATTACCCCGAGGGCATCGAGGACAGTACGCATCTGCAGTCCGAGGGCGCTGTGGCCTGCGCGCGGTTCGTCGCCCACCAGCTCGCCTCCCGGCAGATCGTCCCGCCGCACTGGGTCACCGCGCTCGACGTGCCGGCGTTCCCGCCGCAGGCGCTCGGATGGTTGGACGACGCCGAGCACGCGGCCATGGTCAGAGCGCGGTCCAAGGGGCAAGGGGACACACTGTGACGGGCGGACCCATGGTGACCGAGGAGCAGCACCATACCGAGCCGTTCCTGCTCGCCCGCGTGCACGCGGCCCAGCAGGACGCACCGCAGATCCGGCTGACGGTCGAGCTGACGGCGAGCGCCGACCCCAGGCTGCCGCTGACGCCCGGGCAGGAGGTGCGTTTCGCTCTCACGCTGCACCCCGAGGGACCGGGCCACCGCTACTATGGTTACGTGATGGCGCAGCCCTTCGACCGCGTGGCCCGTGTCGACCGGCTCGCCGGGATCAGCCTGCTGCCCTCCGGTGACCGGTACGCCACCTCCGTGGAGGCGGGCAGCTTTCGTGTTGCGCGGTTCACGACCACGGTCCACCACGACGTGCCGTCCGGCGCCGTCCTCATCCCCCAGGTGCGTGCGGGCATCATCGCCCATGGCGGGTCGAGCCTGAGCAGCAGCACACACTCGGTGAAGCAGTACGGCTACCGGGTCGCACCTCTGCCCCGGCAGGGCCGCGTGCTGAAGGTGGCTCCCGGCCACCGCGGAGTGCTCCGCGGACTCACCGAGGGCCTGGGGGAGCGGGTCCATCTCGTGGGCGTGGGGCCGGCCCTGCGCGGTGTCACGGCCGTCGAACCCGACGGCGCCGTCGTCTACACCCCCTTTCCCGGCCAGACGGGGTACGACCGCTTCGCCTACGCCCTCGACGACGGGGACGGCCGTCTGACCAGGGGGCAGGTCACCGTCTACATCGGCGACCTGTACGCCGCCCCCGGCGTGCTTGCCGGCTGAGACGTCCGGACACCGGCAGACGGAAGGGGGCCCCGCAGCCGCGGGGCCCCCTTCACGCGTGTCCGCGCGTCACGCCGGAACCGAAGCCACCCCCGGCTCCAGGAACCGCCTGCCGTTCACCCGCTCCGAGACGCCCTCGCGGTCCAGGTACGGCGTGATGCCGCCCAGGTGGAAGGGCCAGCCGGCGCCGGTGATCAGGCACAGGTCGATGTCCTGGGCCTCGGCGACGACGCCCTCGTCGAGCATGAGGCCGATCTCCTGCGCGACCGCGTCGAGCACCCGCGCCCGGACCTGCTCCTCGGTCAGGACCACGTCGCCCTGCTTCAGCAGCGCGGCGACCTCCGGGTCCAGCTCGGGCTTGCCGCTGTCGTAGACGTAGAAGCCGCGCTTGCCGGCCTCGACGACCGCCTTGAGGTTCGGGGAGACCGTGAAGCGGTCCGGGAAGGCCCTGTTGAGGGTCTCCGAGACGTGCAGGCCGATCGCCGGGCCGACCAGCTCGAGGAGGACGAGCGGGGACATCGGCAGGCCCAGCGGCTCGACCGCCTTCTCGGCGACCTCGACCGGGGTGCCCTCGTCGATGACGTTCTGGATCTCGCCCATGAAGCGGGTCAGGATGCGGTTGACCACGAACGCCGGGGCGTCCTTGACCAGCACCGCGGTCTTCTTCAGCTTCTTGGCCACCGCGAACGCGGTCGCCAGCGAGGCGTCGTCCGTCTGCTCGCCGCGGACGATCTCCAGGAGGGGGAGGATCGCCACGGGGTTGAAGAAGTGGAAGCCCACGACCCGCTCGGGGTGCTTGAGCTTCGACGCCATCTCCGACACCGACAGGGAGGAGGTGTTGGTCGCCAGAATGGCGTGCGCCGGGGCGACCGCCTCGACCTCCGCGAACACCTGCTGCTTGACGCCCATCTCCTCGAAGACGGCCTCGATGACGAAGTCGGCGTCCGCGAAGCCCTCGGCCTTGTCCAGGACGCCGGTCACCAGCGCCTTGAGGCGGTTGGCCTTGTCCTGGTTGATACGGCCCTTGCCGAGCAGCTTGTCGATCTCGGCGTGGACGTAGCCCACACCCTTGTCGATGCGCTCCTGGTCGATGTCGGTCAGGACGACCGGCACCTCCAGGCGGCGGAGGAAGAGCAGGGCCAGCTGGGAGGCCATCAGGCCGGCGCCGACCACGCCCACCTTGGTGACCGGGCGGGCCAGGTTCTTGTCCGGGGCGCCCGCCGGGCGCTTGCCGCGCTTCTGCACCAGGTTGAACGCGTAGATGCCGGAGCGCAGTTCGCCGCCCATGATCAGGTCGGCGAGGGCCCGGTCCTCGGCGTCGTAGCCCTGCTGGAGGTCGCCGTTCTTGGCGGCGGCGATGATGTCCAGCGCACGGTAGGCGGCCGGGGCCGCGCCGTGCACCTTGCCGTCGGCGATGAACCGGCCGCGCGCGACGGCCTGGTCCCAGGCCTCACCCCGGTCGATGACCGGGCGCTCGACGACGATCTCGCCCTTGAGGACG
The DNA here is from genome assembly GCF_040628575.1 of Streptomyces sp. NPDC006393. Taxonomy (NCBI): domain Bacteria; kingdom Bacillati; phylum Actinomycetota; class Actinomycetes; order Kitasatosporales; family Streptomycetaceae; genus Streptomyces; species Streptomyces sp. NPDC006393. The sequence continues at coordinate 3,526 of NZ_JBEXZD010000104.1, read as the reverse complement.
GACGCCGTCCAGATCAGCGACTGCTCCAGGAAGTCGGCGCCCTCGAACAGCGCGTCGGCGATGCCGAGTTCGTAGACCTGCTTGCCCTTGAGCTGCTTGTTCTGGTTGAGGCTGTTCTCGATGACGACCGTCACGGCCTTCTCGGCGCCGATCAGGTTCGGCAGCAAGGTGCAGCCGCCCCAGCCGGGGACCAGGCCGAGGAAGACCTCGGGGAGGGAGAAGGCGGGCAGCGCCGCGGACACCGTGCGGTAGGTGCAGTGCAGGCCGACCTCGACACCGCCGCCCATCGCCGCGCCGTTGTAGTAGGCGAAGGTGGGGACGGCCAGCTTCGACAGCCGCTTGAAGACCTCGTGGCCGCCCCTGCCGATGGCCAGCGCGTCCTCGTGCCGCTTCAGCAGCTCGACGCCCTTGAGGTCGGCGCCGACGGCGAAGATGAACGGCTTGCCGGTGATGCCGACACCGACGATCTCGCCGTCCGCGGCCTCCTTCTCGACCTGGTCGATGGCGGTGTCGAGGTTCGCCAGCGACTGCGGGCCGAAGGTGGTCGGCTTGGTGTGGTCGTGGCCGTTGTCCAGCGTGATGAGGGCGAAACGGCCCGCGCCGGACGGCAGGTCGAAGTGGCGTACGTGCGCCTGCGTGACGACCTCGTCCGCGAACAGCTCGGCCGCGCCCTTCAGGAGTTCAGCGGTGGTGCTCACTTGTCGCCTCCGGCAGCGTTCTCGAAGTGCGGGTTCTCCCAGACGACCGTCGCGCCCATGCCGAAGCCGACGCACATGGTGGTCAGGCCGTAGCGGACCTGCGGCTGCTCCTCGAACTGGCGGGCCAGCTGGGTCATCAGCCGGACGCCGGAGGAGGCCAGCGGGTGACCGAAGGCGATCGCGCCGCCGTACTGGTTGACGCGCTCGTCGTCGTCCGCGATGCCGTAGTGGTCGAGGAAGGCCAGCACCTGGACGGCGAAGGCCTCGTTGATCTCGAACAGGCCGATGTCGGAGATCGACAGACCCGCCTTGGCCAGGGCCTTCTCCGTGGCCGGGATCGGGCCGTAGCCCATGACCTCCGGCTCCACGCCCGCGAAGGCGTAGGAGACCAGGCGCATCTTGACCGGCAGACCGTTCTCGCGGGCGAACTCCTCGCTCGCGATGACCGAGGCGGTGGCGCCGTCGTTCAGACCCGCCGCGTTACCGGCGGTGACCCGGCCGTGGACGCGGAACGGCGTCTTGAGGTTCGCCAGGTTCTCCAGGGTGGTGCCCGGGCGCATCGGCTCGTCGGCGGTGACCAGACCCCAGCCGGTCTCCCCGGCCTCGGGGCTGGTGCGGCGCACCGAGATCGGCACCAGGTCCTGCTGGATCTTGCCGTTGGCGTACGCCTTGGCGGCCTTCTCCTGCGAGCGCACCGCGTACTCGTCCGCGCGCAGCTTGGTGATCTGCGGGTAGCGGTCGTGCAGGTTCTCCGCGGTCATGCCCATGAACAGGGCCGACTCGTCGACCAGCTTCTCGCTCACGAACCGCGGGTTCGGGTCGACGCCCTCGCCCATCGGGTGGCGGCCCATGTGCTCGACACCGCCGGCGATGGCGACGTCGTACGCGCCGAAGGCGATGGAGCCGGAGACGGTGGTGACGGCGGTCAGCGCGCCCGCGCACATGCGGTCGATGGAGTAGCCGGGGACCGAGGTGGGCAGACCCGCGAGGATGCCGGCGGTGCGGCCGATGGTCAGGCCCTGGTCGCCGATCTGCGTGGTCGCCGCGACGGCGACCTCGTCGACCTTCTTCGGGTCGAGACCGGGGTTGCGGCGCAGCAGCTCCCGGATCGCCTTCACGACGAGGTCGTCGGCGCGGGTCTCGTGGTAGATGCCCTTCGGGCCCGCCTTGCCGAACGGGGTGCGGACGCCGTCGACGAAGACGACGTCCCTGACGGTACGAGGCACGATGGCTCTCCTCCAGGGTGCGGGATGGCACTGCTGCGACGCGCAAGCGCTGAGCGCGCGCTCAGGCTCATGCTACTCGCGGGTAATGTGACTGCACAGTCCCCCCGCCGGGAGCGGCGAACGTCACACCACCGCGGACCCGAACGTCACACCCCCGCGGCCCGGTCGGGCGGCGGGGGTGTGCGGAGAGCGGCTCGGCACGGCAGGCGGGTGCTAGGCGCCCGTGCCCTTCGTCGACAGGGCCTCCACCAGGACGGGCGTGACCTGTTCGACCTGCCACGGGCGCGCGCCGTGGCCGGACAGCGCGGCGGCCACCGAAACGGCGTCGGCGTCCTTCGGCGGCTCCCAGCACAGCCGCCGTACCGTGTCCGGCGCGACGAGGTTCTCCTGCGGCATGTTCAGCCGCTCGGCCAGCGCGGAGACGGCCGCACGGGCCGCCGCCAGGCGGGCCGCGGCGGCCGGGTCCTTGTCGGCCCACGCGCGCGGCGGTGGGGGTCCGGTGACCGGTTGCCCGGGCTGGGGCAGCTGCGACTCGGAGAGGGACTTGGCCCGCTCCACCGCGGTCTGCCACTGCTCCAGCTGACGGCGGCCCATCCGGTGGCCGAAGCCGTTCAGCGCGGCGAGGGCGTGCACGTTGGGCGGCAGCGCGAGCGCGGCCTCCACGATGGCCGCGTCCGACAGCACCTTGCCCGGCGAGACGTCCCGCCGCCGGGCCACCCGGTCCCGGGTCTGCCACAGCTCCCGTACGACGGCCAGCTGCCGCCTGCGCCGGACCCGGTGCATCCCGGACGTGCGCCGCCAGGGGTCCTTGCGGGGCTCGGCGGGCGGCGCCGAGGCGATGGCGTCGAACTCCTGCAAGGCCCACTCCAGCTTGCCCTGCCGGTCCAGCTCCTTCTCCAGCGCGTCGCGCAGGTCGACGAGCAGTTCCACGTCCAGGGCCGCGTACCGCAGCCACGGCTCGGGCAGCGGCCGGGTGGACCAGTCGACGGCGGAGTGGCCCTTCTCCAGGACGAAGCCGAGCACGTTCTCCACCATGGCGCCGAGCCCCACCCGGGGGAACCCGGCGAGCCGGCCGGCCAGCTCGGTGTCGAACAGGTGGCTGGGCACCATGCCTATCTCGCGCAGGCACGGCAGGTCCTGGGTGGCGGCGTGCAGTACCCACTCGACGCCGGACAGCGCCTCGCCCAGACCGGACAGGTCGGGGCAGGCGACGGGGTCGATGAGCGCGGTGCCGGCACCCTCGCGGCGCAGCTGCACCAGGTAGGCGCGCTGGCCGTAGCGGTAGCCGGAGGCCCGCTCGGCGTCGACGGCGACGGGGCCGGAGCCGGCGGCGAACGCGCGGATCACCTCGGCCAGCGCCGCGGCGTCGGCGATCACGGGCGGAATGCCCTCGCGGGGCTCCAGCAATGGGATCGGCGCCCCCGTGTCAGAAGAGCCGCCGTCGTCCGGAGGGGCGCCTCCGGTGGTTCGCAGTGGGCTGTCTGCTGCGGTTTCTCGGGCGTCGGTCACCTGTCAAGGGTATCCGTGGATGGACGGCGCCCGCCCCCGCGCGGGCGCTCTGCCGGGAATACGGCATGTTCGCGATGGCCGTCCCGGAGCTCC
>NZ_JBEXZD010000103.1:0-30719 GCF_040628575.1 Streptomyces sp. NPDC006393 | reverse complement strand
GCATGGGCGGCAGCTGGCCGAAGTCCTCGCCCTGGAACTCCTGCTCCGGGATGATCTGCGAGACGGTGAACTCGTCGCGGTCCAGCGTCTGCTCGCCGCCACCGCCGTGGGTGATCGCGTCCGGCAGCATGACCAGCGAGGTGGTGCCGGCCTGCTCGCCGGAGGGGCGCAGCTGGACGCGGATGCCGTGCCGGTCGGCGAGGCGGCCGACCACGAACAGGCCCATGCGCTGGGAGATCGCCACGTCCACGGTGGGCGGGTTGGCCAGCTTGTGGTTGATGTCCGCGAAGTCCTCGGCGGTCAGGCCGATGCCCTTGTCGTGGATCTCGATCATGACCCGGCCGTCGGGCAGCCGGGTCGCCGTGACGCGGACCTTGGTCTGCGGGGAGGAGAACGTGGTGGCGTTCTCCAGCAGCTCGGCCAGCAGGTGCACCAGGTCGGTGACGGCGCGGCCGTGGATCTCGGCCTCCGGGACGCCGGACAGCTCGATGCGCTCGTACTGCTCCACCTCGGAGGAGGCGGCGCGCAGCACGTCGACCAGCGGCACCGGCTGGTCCCAGCGGCGGCCGGGCTCCTCGCCGGCGAGGACCAGGAGGTTCTCGCCGTTGCGGCGCATACGGGTCGCCAGGTGGTCCAGGCGGAAGAGGTTCTCCAGCTGGTCGGGGTCGGCCTCGTTGTTCTCCAGGTCGGTGATCAGGGTCAGCTGGCCCTCGATCAGGGACTGGTTGCGGCGCGAGAGGTTGGTGAAGATCGCGTTGATGTTGCCCCGCAGCAGGGCCTGCTCGGCGGCGAGCCGGACGGCCTCGCGGTGGACCTGGTCGAAGGCGCGCGCGACCTCGCCGATCTCGTCGGTGGAGGTGATCGGGATCGGCGCGACCCGGGTGTCGACCCGGCCGGGGTCGGTGCGCGAGAGCTGGTCGACCAGCATCGGCAGGCGCTGCTCGGCGATGCCGAACGCGGCGTTGCGCAGCTGGCGCATGGAGCGGCTCATCTGGCGGGCCACCAGACCGGCCAGGATGAACGCGGCGAGCAGGGCGATCAGGACGACCGCGCCGGTGATGAACGTCGACTGCTTGGCGTCGTCGGCGATGCCGGCCGCCTCGTTCACCGCGGTGTCGGCCATGTCCGACTCGATCTTGCGATAGGCGTCGAACTTGAGGGTGTTGACTGCCCACCAGTTCTGCGCGGTGACGCCCTTCTGGGCGATCCCGGCGCGCTCGGCGGGGTCGGTGGACTTCAGCGAGGCCAGGGTCGCGACCATGTCGGCCGGGTTGGCCGGCGGGGCGACGTAGTTCGGGTCCTTGGCCTTGGCCTCCCGGATCATCTCGGCGGCCTTGGACTGGATCTCCTGCTGCTGCGCCTGGAGCTTGTCCGCGTCGGCCTGCGTGCCGCCGCCGAGGTACTCCTCGGAGGCGATGCCCTCCAGGTAGGCGTAGGAGGACAGGGCCACGCGCTGGCTGGCCAGGCTGCCCGTGCCCGGACCCGGCTTGACCAGCATGTGCATGCCGATCGAGCGCTCCAGGGACAGGGCCGCCTTGGTGAGGGAGATGGCGTAGACGGTACGGCCGTAGGACGTGATGTTGCCGGTGCCCAGGCCGAGTTCGTTGGCGAACTCCATCAGCGGGTGGGCGACCTTGACGTAGCCCTCCTCGGTCTGCACGCCGGAAAGCTTGGAGCTGTACGCGGCGGCGCGCAGCGACTGGAGTTCGGGCTCGGTCTCGCGGAACAGCTTCAGCCGGCGCTCCAGACCGGCCTTGTGCGGCATGTCCTTGGCGGCCTGGTCGAAGCCCTGGGCGGCCTGGTCGGTCAGCTGCCGGGCCTGGGTGACCGTCGAGTCGCTCGGACCCTTGCCCTGGAGCAGGGGAGCGGCCGCGATGTCACGCTCGTTGTACAGGGCGTTGGCGTAGGTCAGGGAGGCGCGCACCAGGCGCGCGGTCTTCTCGGCGTCCTGGGCGTCCTGCCAGGTGTCGATCGAGCTCTTGACCTGGAAGCCGCCCATGACGAGGCCGACCAGCACGGGTATGAGCAGGATCGCGTTCAGCCGGGTGGGCACCCGCCAGTTGCGGGGGGAGAGGCGGCTTCCGCTGGGGGAGGCAGTGGCCGCCGACTCCGAACCGGGCACGTGTGCGGGCGCCGCACCGCGCGGCGGCGGGGTGAAGTTGCCCCGGGCCGACGGCTCGGAGCCGTTCTTGCTTCGCCTCACTCGACCAACAACCTCTCGGCGGTCGGCACCTACGTCGTGCCGCACTTTCTCAGAGCCCTGTCCGCCGCGGACGACTCTCTACTGGTGAGTACGTCCTTGACTATGGGGCAGTTCAGGCATTCCAGCACGCCGACATGCGCTCTTCCAAACAGTTGGAACGGGCAGAGCCCGCTCTTGTAAGCCCCAGATAAAACGGTCATAAAGAGCGAGCCGCGCCAAAAGGCGGGCTGATTGTGCGCGCAGCGAGACCGGATGTGCGCGACGCGTGGCCGTACCACCCGATTCCTCTGCCGAAACGTTATGAACACCGGGGCCGACCGTGTCAAAGGACACAGCCGGCTCCGGTGCGTCTACGCCGATCGCTACGGCAACTGCCGTACACACCTGCGCACTTGCGCAGGTGCTCGGCCGGTCGAATGCCGTGCGGAACGAGGAGCGGGGCTACCGCAGGCGGGCCATCAGGGCGTGTTCCACCAGCGTGATCAGGGCGGACTTGGCGTCCGCGCGGTGCCGGGCGTCGGTGGTGATGATCGGCGCGTCGGGCCCGATCTGGAGCGCCTCGCGGACCTCGTCCGGGGTGTACGGCTGCTGGCCGTCGAAGCCGTTGAGGGCGATGACGAACGGCAGGCCGCTGTTCTCGAAGTAGTCCACCGCCGGGAAGCAGTCGGCCAGACGACGCGTGTCGACGAGGACCACCGCGCCGATGGCGCCGCGGACCAGGTCGTCCCACATGAACCAGAAGCGGTCCTGGCCGGGCGTGCCGAACAGGTACAGGATCAGGTCCTGGTCCAGGGTGATACGGCCGAAGTCCATGGCCACCGTCGTGGTGGTCTTGTCCCCGGTGTGGGTGAGGTCGTCGATGCCCGCCGAAGCGGACGTCATGACGGCCTCCGTGCGCAGCGGGTTGATCTCCGAGACGGCGCCGACGAACGTGGTCTTGCCCACGCCGAAGCCGCCCGCCACCACGATCTTCGCCGAGGTGGTCGCCCGGCCCGCGTCAGAGCTTGCGAAGTCCACTGAGCACCCTTTCGAGCAGCGTCACATCCGGAGCGCCACCGTTGTTCTCGTCGCCGCCCGGCTGGTGGATCGCCACCAGACCGGCCTCGGCCAGGTCCGCGACCAGGATCCGCGCCACACCCAGCGGCATGGTCAGCAGCGCCGACACCTCGGCGACCGACTTCACCTCGCGGCACAGGTGGCAGATCCGCTGGTGCTCCGGGAGCAGTCCCATCAGCGCTGCCGGGTCGGCCGTGGTGCTGATCAGCGCCTCGATGGCGAGCTGGTAGCGCGGCCGGGTCCGGCCGCCGGTCATCGCGTACGGACGGACCAGCGGCTGGTCGCCCTCGTCCCCGTACGGCTCGGCGTACGGATCATGATGGGCGGTGGGCGGGGTCATGAATCCTCCGGGCGGGACAGCAAGTCGGTCGGGCAAGCCGTCTGACGGGGCCGGTGGGGGGATTGTGGCGGCCGGACGGTGATTTGGTGAGACGGGTGGTACCGGGGCCGGTCAGTGGAGCAGACTGCCCTGTAGTTCGGCGCGCAGGTCGGGCGTGAGCACCGCCCCCGCACGGTCGACGAGGAGCGCCATCTCGTAGCCGACGAGGCCGATGTCGCACTCGGGGTGGGCGAGGACCGCCAGGGACGACCCGTCCGAGATGGACATGAGGAACAAAAAGCCGCGCTCCATCTCCACGACCGTCTGCGCCACGTCGCCGCCCTCGAAGATCCGGGAGGCCCCGGCGGTCAGCGAGGTCAGACCGGACGCGACCGCCGCGAGCTGGTCCGCGCGGTCGCGCGGGAAGCCTTCGGACATCGCCAGAAGGAGTCCGTCCGCGGACACCACGACGGTGTGGGACACCCCCGGGGTGTTGTCCACGAAGTTGGTGATCAACCAGTTGAGGTTCTGTGCCGCCTGGCTCATCTGGCTCAACTAACGCTCCTGCTGGTGAGTGGGGCTCGGAAAGCTGCCCGTCTGACCGGTACCGGCCTGACGACCCTGTGCGATGCCCCGACGGAGATTGGTCAGCCGGCCGCGTACGTCGTCGGGCGAACGCGAGACCTGCGGACCGCTCTGGTGCTGTTGCTGCTGAGCCGTGCCCGGGACGAGGTTCGCCCGGGGCACCCGGCGCGGCAGGCCGGAGGTGGTGACGCCGCCCGCGGCCGGCTGCCGTACGCGCTCCGCCTGACGGACGAGTTCGTCGTTGGGCGAGGTGCGCCAGGCAGCGGTGGCGGCGGGACGCTGGGGGCCCGTGGGGGCCTGCTGCTGCGGGGCGGCCGGAGCCGGCCGGCCCGCCTGCTGCCGTTCACCGCGGAACCAGTTGGTCTCCAGGGTGTCGTACAGCGGGGTGCCGCCGTCGCCCGGACCCGTGGCCGGCGGCAGTGCCTCCGGCTGGGCCGGACGCTGCTGCTGCGGGGCCGGCCGGCGCGGGGCGCCGAAGTCGGCCGGGCCGGCCTGCGGCCGCTCGAACCGACCGGTGGACGAGGGGTCCTGACGGCCGGGCAGGGCGTGCTGGCCGGTGTTGCCGCCGTTGTAGCCGGGCTGCGGGTACTGACCCGTGGAGCCGTTGTCGTAGGCCTGCGGCGCCGCGAACTGGCCGGTCGAGCCGTTGTCGTAGGCCTGCGGTGCGGCGAACTGGCCGGTCGAGCCGTTGTCGTAGGCCTGCGGTGCGGCGAACTGGCCGGTCGAGCCGTTGTCGTAGGCCTGCGGGGCCGCGAACTGGCCCGTGTCCGACGGGTTGTTCTGCGGGGCGTTCGGCGCGGACGGACCGAAGATGTCCGAGCGTACGAACGAGCCCGTGTTCTGTCCGGCGCCCACGCCGGGAGCGGGGAACTGGCCGGTGTTCTGGCCGCCGTTCGCACCGGCGCGCGGGGCGCCGAAGTCGGGGCGGGGGAACGACGAGGTGTCCGCCGGGCCGCCCGGCCCCTGCCGGTCGTCGAACGCGGGAACCACGGGCATCTCGGCCGTGGCGCCCGGACCCTGGTGGTCCTCGACGCGCGGCATGCGGGACGTGTGCGCCTGCTCCGCCTCGTCGTGGCCGCGCGGCGTGTCCAGGGCGGCCGGCCCCGTCGCGTTCTCGTTGCCCCAACTCGGCGTCCGCGGCTGCGGGTTCCCGCCGGGCAGCTCCGCACGCGGACCACCGCGCGGGGGAAGCTGCGGCTGCCCGCCCTGCTCGGCACCGGCCGCACGCTGCGGTGCCGCGCCACCGGGCGCGTTCCCGCCGAAGGCGTCCTGCCGGCCGCCGCCGAAGGCGTCCTGGCGGCCACCCGTGCCGAAGGCGTCCTGCCGGGCGCCCCCGAAGGTGTCCTGGCGGCCCCCGTCGGCGTAGCCCGGACGTCCGTCCCCGGGCCGGCCGTCGCCGAAGCCCTGCGGCGCGCCCGCCGCCTGAAGACCCTGCGGCGCACCCGGCCCACGGCCGCCGAAGCCGCCGCCCGCGCCCGCCGGTGCGGGACGGCCCTGCTGCGGCTGCGCCGGACCCTGCGGCCCGCGCGGTGCGCCGGGGCCACCCGGCGCACCGGGTCCGCCCTGCCGGCCGCCCGTGCCGGGCAGCGCGGCCCGGGGGCCCTGACCGGCACCGACCTGACCGCGGGGAGCGGCCCCGGCGCCGAGTCGGCCGGCACCGCCGGCACCGCCCGCGCCCAGCGCACCGCCGCCCGCCTGACCGTTCTGGCGTCGCGCCGCAGCCGCGCCGGCCGCGGCAGCGGCGGCCGCCGGGCCGCCCGCACCCGGACCACCGGGCTTGCCGGGACCGGGCTTCTTGCCGCCCTGGGCGACGTCCACCGGCAGCATGACGAGGGCCGTCGTACCGCCGGAGTCCGACGGACGCAGCTGGATGCGGATGCCGTGCCGCTGCGACAGCCGGCCGACCACGAACAGACCCATGCGGCGGGAGACGGAGACGTCCACGGTGGGCGGCGAGGCGAGCCGCTCGTTGATCGCGGCCAGGTCCTCGGGGGAGAGGCCGATGCCGGTGTCGTGGATCTCGATGAGCACCCGGCCGTCGGGCAGCGCGTGACCGGTGACCTTGACCTTCGTCTGCGGCGAGGAGAACGAGGTCGCGTTCTCCAGCAGCTCGGCCAGCAGGTGCACGAGGTCGTTGACGACGCGGCCGGCGACCTCGGTGGTCGGCACGGCGGCCAGCTCGATGCGCTCGTACTGCTCCACCTCGGACGCGGCGGCGCGGAGCACGTCGACCAGCGGGACCGGGCGGGTCCAGCGCCGGCCGGGCTCCTCACCCGCGAGGACGAGGAGGTTCTCACCGTTACGGCGCATACGCGTGGCGAGGTGGTCCAGCTTGAACAGCGAGGACAGCTGGTCCGGGTCGGCCTCGCGGGACTCCAGTTCGGAGATCAGCGACAGCTGGCGCTGGATCAGACCCTGGGAGCGGCGCGAGAGGTTGGTGAACATCGCGTTGACGTTGCCCCGCAGCAGGGCCTGCTCGGCGGCGAGGCGGACCGCCTCGCGGTGCACCTCGTCGAAGGCCGCGGCCACCTGGCCGATCTCGTCCCGGGAGTGCACACCGACCGACTCCACGGAGGTGTCCACGTCCTGCGGGTCGGACTCCGACAGCTGCTTGACCAGTTCGGGCAGGCGGTCCTGGGCGACCTTGGTGGCGGTCTCCTGGAGGCGGCGCAGCGAACGGATCATGGAGCGGGCCACGACGAAGGCGCCGACCAGCGACACACCGAGGACCAGGAGGATCAGCGCACCGGAGATGATGGCGTCCTGCTCGGTCGTGCTGCGCAGCTCGCGGGCCTTCTGCTCCATGTTCTCGAGCAGCGTGTGCTCGATGTTCTTCATCTGCTGGATCTTGGTCGAGCTGTCGTCGACCCAGTCGCGGTAGGAGCGCTTGTCCTGCTGCTCCAGGCCGTTGTCGCTGTCCAGGGCGCGCTTGGCGTAGGTGTCCGCGGCCTTGATCGTCGGGTTGCCCTCTTCGATGGGCCGCAGGAGGTCCTCGACGCCGCTGCCGTAGATGTTGCGGAAGCTGTTGAGCTCCGAGGTCTGGCCCTCCAGCGCCGACTGCGCGTAGAGGCGGTCGTTCTCGGAGAGGTGGCCCTCGCTGGTGTTGTTCGCGGGCAGCGCGGCCGCGATGACGGCGCGCTGGACGGAGGCGTACTCCTTGGCGGAGGAGAAGGCGGCGAGCGCGCGGGTGCGCTGGATCATCTCCGGGTTGCTGGTCGCCTCGGCCATGTCCTGCGACAGGCCGAGCAACTCGGTGATGAGCCGGTGGTAGGCCTCGACGGTCCGGGCCGAGTTGCCCTCGTTCTCGTAGGCGGTCTTGCGGATCTTGCCGAGGCCGTTGAGCTCGCTGGCGAGACCGACGATGGTGTCGCGGACGCCCTGGAGGTTGCCGTCCTTGCTGGCGGCGTCGATCTCCTCGGAGGCGTCGAGGAAGTTGGCCTTGGCCCGGTCGGTCTTGTCCCGGAAGCCCTTGACGGCGATCGCGGTCGCGCTGGACGGGTGGGACAGCGGGCCGGCCGACTGGTCGCGCTCGTCCTGGAGCGCCATCGCCAGCTCGGTGGCCTGCTGGGTCATGTCCGTCAGCAGCTTCATGTTGTCCAGCTGCTGGATGTCGTCCATGTTCTGGCTGATGCGCAGCGCACCCAGCGAGGTGGCCGCGACCACGGGCAGCGCCAGCAGCGAGACCAGGCGGGTGGAGATGCGCCAGTTGCGCATCGCGATCCGCGAGCCGGTGCCGACGGGGCCCGGGCTCCTGGCCGGGGTCACCGCCGACGCGGGGCTCGCCGACGCCGCCGGGCCGGCCGCGGCGGCACGCCCGGGGCGCTCGCCGCTGTCACCGGACGGGGCCGGGCCCGGGTTCTGGGCGTGCTGGGGCGAGGAGCTGCCCTTCATGGGGCCAGTCCCGTCGTGCGACTCCGGCTCCGCCGAAGCGCTGCCATCCCTCTTGAAACGTCCCTGCACTAGCGTCGCAACCTCTGGACCAGGCGCCCCTCCGCGCGAGCGGAAGGACGGTGTCGGCGTCGTGGGGAACGCCCTGAAAACGTTCCCCGGGTGGTCGTGAGTGACCGGCGCTGGTTCCCCCTTCTCGCCGCCACTCGGCGCTGCGTTGCGCCCCCTGCGCGCCGGCTCGATCCTGCGGCGGTCCGTGGCATTCCAGCACAGTGCAGGATCTCCAACAAGGCATGTGTGTCAGGCTGTGACCTCCGTGACACCACGTGAGTGACGCGTTACGCGAAGTGGAAAGTGATCTCCTGCATTCCGGACATATCCCTACGAGCCGACGAGCCGCCTCAGGTGTCCCAGTCGCCATGATCGGGAGCGGAATGATGGCTTCAGGGGGCCAATGTCCGTTTCGTTGAGTTGAAGTGCGGCCGGAAATTGTCCGGATTGTCGATACGGCAGTGAGCAAACTCACATGGGGATCACGGGCTCTTCACGTCTGCGGCGGGAATTGCATGTTTAGCCTGACGCTTTACAGAGATGGCAAAACCGACAACGCGCCCAGGCGGGGGGCTCGCGCGGCCCTCCAGGCGCCCGCAGACGACAAGGTCTCTTACAACCGTGAAGACGACGATGATGTTCCGCAACATAGCCAACCCCCGGCGCACGACCCTGGCGCACCTCGAGGACGCCGACGCCCTGCACACGCCGGACCTGCCGGAGCATTCCGTCTCCCTCCCCACCCAGACCGCCAACCCCCGGCGCACCGTGCTCATGGAGGTCCCGGCCGCGGCCTCCGTCACGGAGTAGCACGCAGTAGTACGCGCACCGAGCGCGGGTTGCTCACCGCTGCCGGCCAGGCCGTACGGAGAGTTGTACGGAGACCAGGGGCGCCCCACGACGCGGGGGCGCCCCTCCTTCGTGTCCGGGGCCGCGCCGGGCCGTGCGTGCCCGCGCGCGGCGGGTCCGCCACGGCAGTGCGCGAGGTGTGGGGGAGCCCTGCCGCGTTAGCCTGGAGCGTCAGACTCCTCCCAGCTCAGTCAAGGGGCCAAGCAACCCGTGCGCATCGCCAGGTTCTCCATCGACGGGAACGTCGCCTTCGGCGCGGTCGAGGGCGACCAGCCGGACGAGCTCGTCCTCGACATCATCAAGGGCATCCCCTTCGCGGACTTCGAGCTCTCCGGCACCAAGGTGCCGCTGAGCAAGGTACGGCTGCTGCCGCCGGTGCTCCCCAACAAGGTCGTGGCCTTCGGCCGCAACTACGCCGAGCACGCACGCGAACTCGGCAACGAGGTGCCGGACGCCCCGTTCGCCTTCTTCAAGCCGTCCACCTCGGTGATCGGCCCCGGCGACCCGATCCAGTACCCCTCCTTCTCCGAGGAACTGCACCACGAGGCCGAGCTGGCCGTGGTGATCGGCCGCATGTGCCGCGAGGTCCCGCGCGACCGCGTCCAGGACGTGATCTTCGGTTACACCTGCGCCAACGACGTCACCGCCCGCGACGTCCAGCGGCGCGAGAAGCAGTGGGCGCGGGCCAAGGGCTTCGACACCTCCTGCCCGCTGGGCCCCTGGGTGGAGACGGACATCGACCTGGCCGCCGCGTCCGACCTGACCGTCCAGCTCACCGTCAACGGCGAGCAGCGGCAGCTGGGCCGCACCAGCGAGATGATCCACCCCATCGAGGATCTGATCGTCAACATCTCCGAGGCCATGACGCTGCTCCCCGGCGACGTGATCCTCACGGGCACCCCGGCAGGGGTCGGCCCCCTGAACGTCGGCGACGAGGTCGCCGTCACCATCGAAGGCATCGGCACTCTCACCAACAAGGTTGTCAAGCGTGGCTAGCGCACCCGGCACTCCCGTACGCGTCCGTTTCTGCCCCTCGCCCACCGGTAACCCCCACGTGGGCCTGGTCCGCACCGCCCTGTTCAACTGGGCGTACGCCCGGCACCACCAGGGCACACTGGTCTTCCGCATCGAGGACACCGACGCGGCCCGCGACTCGGAGGAGTCGTACAACCAGCTGCTCGACGCGATGCGCTGGCTGGGCTTCGACTGGGACGAGGGCCCCGAGGTCGGCGGCCCGCACGCGCCGTACCGCCAGTCGCAGCGCATGGACATCTACAAGGACGTCGCCCAGAAGCTGCTCGACGCCGGCCACGCCTACCACTGCTACTGCTCGCAGGAGGAGCTGGACAGCCGCCGCGAGGCCGCCCGCGCCGCCGGCAAGCCGTCCGGTTACGACGGCCACTGCCGCGACCTGAGTGCCGAGCAGGTCGAGGAGTACCGGGCGCAGGGCCGTACGCCCATCGTCCGCTTCCGCATGCCCGACGAGACCATCACCTTCACCGACCTGGTCCGCGGCGAGCTGACGTTCACCCCGGAGAACGTGCCGGACTACGGCATCGTCCGCGCCAACGGCGCCCCTCTCTACACGCTGGTCAACCCGGTCGACGACGCGCTGATGGAGATCACCCACGTCCTGCGCGGCGAGGACCTGCTCTCCTCCACGCCGCGCCAGATCGCCCTGTACAAGGCGCTGATCGAGCTGGGCGTCGCGAAGCGGATCCCGGAGTTCGGCCACCTGCCGTACGTGATGGGCGAGGGCAACAAGAAGCTCTCCAAGCGCGACCCGCAGTCCTCGCTGAACCTCTACCGCGAGCGCGGCTTCCTGCCAGAGGGCCTGCTCAACTACCTCTCCCTGCTCGGCTGGTCGCTCTCGGCCGACCAGGACATCTTCTCCGTCGAGGAGATGATCGCGGCCTTCGAGATCTCGGACGTGAACCCCAACCCGGCGCGCTTCGACCTGAAGAAGTGCGAGGCGATCAACGCCGACCACATCCGCATGCTCGATGTGAAGGACTTCATCGAGCGCTGCCGTCCCTGGCTCCAGGCCCCGTTCGCCCCCTGGGCTCCGGAGGACTTCGACGAGGCCAAGTGGCAGGCCGTCGCCCCGCACGCGCAGACCCGTCTGAAGGTGCTGTCGGAGATCACGGACAACGTCGACTTCCTGTTCCTGCCCGAGCCGGCCGAGGACGAGGCGAGCTGGACGAAGGCGATGAAGGAGGGCAGCGACGCACTTCTGCGGACGGCCCGCGAGAACCTGGAGTCGGCGGACTGGACCTCCCCCGACTCCCTGAAGGAGGCCGTCCTGGCCGCCGGTGAGGCCCACGGCCTCAAGCTCGGCAAGGCGCAGGCCCCGGTCCGCGTCGCCGTCACCGGCCGCACGGTGGGCCTGCCCCTGTTCGAGTCCCTTCAGGTCCTGGGCAAGGAGAAGACGCTGGCGCGCGTCGACGCGGCCCTGGCGAAGCTCGCCGCGTAAGCAGTCATGCGAGAGGGGCGGCGACCGGAACTCCGGTTGCCGCCCCTCCCCCATGGGTCACTGCGCGTCGACCTCGTCGATCAGGTAGTGGCTCTCGTCGAAGATCTCCAGCACGACGACGACCATGATCGCGCCGGCCACCATGTACTCCAGCATGACGCCGGGGGCCACGTACGCCTTGCGCAGATGCTCGTCAGGGCCCAGCTGCGCGGTAGACGTCTTACGGAACGGATCGCGAGCCAGTATCCGTAGAGCCCTGTCCAGCTGAGTCTGGCGCGAGCCGGGCAGGCTGTCGTAGGCCGCGCGCGCTTCGACGGTGAACTGGATGCGGTACTCGCTCATGGCCACCAGTCTGCCAGCCGTTCGGCGGTACCGTCGGTCCCATGACGATCCGGGCCGTCCTGTGGGACGTCGACGACACGCTGTTCGACTACACCGCGGCCGACCGGGCCGGGATGCGGGCGCATCTGGTGGCCGAGCGGCTGCTGGACGGGTACGGGTCGGTGGAGGAGGCCCTGGCGCACTGGCGGCGGATCACGGACGCCCAGTGGGCGCGGTTCTCCGCCGGGGAGGTGTCCTTCGAGGGCCAGCGGCGGGACCGGGTACGGGTCTTCCTCGACCGGCCCGAGCTGACCGACACCGAGGCCGACACATGGTTCGAGCGCTACCTGGGGCACTACGAGGCCGCCTGGTCCCTCTTCCCGGACGTGCTGCCCGCCCTGGACGCCCTCGCCGCCGGCTACCGGCACGCCGTGCTGTCCAACTCCAGCCTGCACGTCCAGGAGCGCAAGCTGCGCGTCCTCGGCGTACGCGACCGCTTCGAGGCTGTGCTGTGCGCCGCCGAGCTGGGGGTGTCCAAGCCGCAGGCCGGGGCGTTCCACGCGGCCTGCGAGGCCCTGGCACTCGCCCCGCACCAGGTCGCGTACGTCGGCGACCATCCGGAGATCGACGCGCGGGGCGCGGCCGAGGCCGGTCTGCTGTCGGTCTGGATCGACCGTTACGGTGTGCGCGAGGGCGGACCCGGCAATTCCGGTGGTCCTGGGGGTGCGGGGGACGCCGACCCGCGCCGGATCGCCTCCCTCGCCGAACTCCCGGCGGTGCTCGGCGCCGATACCCGTTTTGGAGCCCCGTCCACCTTCAGGTAATGTTCTTCCTGCGCCGCGGGGAGCGGGCCGGAAGGCCGGGAACCCGACGGCGCACCAGCTAGAACGAGAACCCCTTCGGGGCTTGCGTTCCAGTGGCCTATGGTGTAATTGGCAGCACGACTGATTCTGGTTCAGTTAGTCTTGGTTCGAGTCCAGGTAGGCCAGCTCGCAGAGTTCATCTGCACCGCGGATCTCATCCGCAAGCCCCCGTTGTGTAGCGGCCTAGCACGCTGCCCTCTCAAGGCAGTAGCGCCGGTTCGAATCCGGTCGGGGGTACGGATCCTTCGGGATCGAGGCCCCCGTTGTGTAGCGGCCTAGCACGCCGCCCTCTCAAGGCGGTAGCGCCGGTTCGAATCCGGTCGGGGGTACTGAAGGTGATGACCTCAATGGTCTAAACCACCTTGGTCTATGGTGTAATTGGCAGCACGACTGATTCTGGTTCAGTTAGTCTTGGTTCGAGTCCAGGTAGACCAGCTGATCTGCGGAAACGCCAGATCGCGCCCCCGTTGTGTAGCGGCCTAGCACGCCGCCCTCTCAAGGCGGTAGCGCCGGTTCGAATCCGGTCGGGGGTACGCAGTCGGAAGGGCCCTCCCTCGGGAGGGCCCTTCCGCATGTCCGGGCCGCCCATGTCCGGTGTCCGGGCGCGGCCTCCGTGGGGTGGGCACTCTTCCGGCGGCAGCCTTCCGGCTCACTTTCCGCCGAACCGCCGCCGCGACTCCTCGGCCTCGGCCAGCCGGCGCAGGCTGAGCAGCACCGGCTCGTACAGCACGGTCAGCGCCACCGCGGCCTCCACCTGCTCGTCCGGCGTCCCGTACCGCTCGACAAGGTCCAGGTCGGTCGTCGCGATCCGTTCCATCGCGCGGGCGTACGGCTCCAAGTCGGCGGTGGCGCATGGATAGCCGAGCCGGGCGAGCGCGGCGATCGCGGTGACCAGCATTCCGTACGCCGGTGCGGTCGGCGCCTCGCCCGACGGCCCGCCGTAGCACCAGCCGAGCCGGTCCATGAGCTCGGCGGCGGTACGCCGGGCGGAGTCGGTGGCCGGGTCGCTCTCGTCGGGCGCCGGGCCGTGCGGCAGGGCCCATACCGCCGTGCCCAGCCGTCTGTTCCGGTCCAGATCCTCGTCCTGGAGGGCGGCGAGCACCTCCCGCGCCGAGTTCACCGGGATCCGCCCCACCTGGATCAGTGCCCGCACCAGGCGCAGCCGCCGCAGATGCCCCTCGTCGTACTCGGCCTGGGTGGCCGTGACCCGGCGGCCGGGGTGCAGCAGTCCCTCGCGCAGGTAGTACTTGATCGTCGCCGTGGAGACCCCGCTGCGTGTGCTCAGCTCCGCCAGTCGCATCCCGGTGCCGTGCCCTTTCCCTCTTGTTCCCTCTTGCTTGTTCCCTCTTGCGCCCGCACTTGGGTAGTGGCACTATCCAACCATGGATAGTGACGCTATCCAACAACCGCCGAAGCCGCCGAGGGGATCGGTGTGAGGGATGGGGGACGTCATGGGTGCGAAGGTGATCGAAGGACGTATGACCGCCGCGGGGGAGGGCGAGGTGGTGGTCTTCCTGATCGGCATGCGGATCAACCGCTTTGCCGCGGTGCGGAGTTGGTGGCCGGTGGCCAGGGCGATGGGGCCGATGATCGCGGAGCTGACCCGCGACGAGGACAGCGGGCTGCTGGGCTGCACGTCCCTGCTCGGCGGACCGCGCGAGTTCTACCTGGTCCAGTACTGGGAGTCGAAGGAGAAGCTCCTCGCCTACGCCGTCGCCCCGGACCATCGTCACCACCCGGCCTGGGCCGCCTTCAACCGGCGGCTGCGGGAGGGCAAGGGCAAGGTCGGCTTCTGGCACGAGACGTACGTCGTCCCGGCGGGCTCCCATGAGTCGATCTACATGAACATGCCCGAGTACGGCCTGGGCAGGGCCACCGGAGTCGTCCCGGTGGGCCGGCGCGGAAACCGGGCGGCGGACCGCCTCCGGGCCTCCTGACGACATCCGGCCGGGTCGAACGACGTGCGGCCGGGGCGATCGTGACATGGCCGGGGATCACCTGTGCGGGCGGAGGAGCGCGGGCCGGCCGTCCGGCCCCGTTCCTCGGCCGTGTTCTTCGGTCGCACTCTCGGCCGTGTTCTTCGCGGACGTGCTCTCGGCCGTGTTCTTCGGACCTGCTCTCGGCCGTGTTCCTCGATCGGCGCGTCGGCGAGCGAAGAGCGGCCAGGGGCCCGTAGGCGAGCGCGCCCGGGTCGCGTGGCGCCGGATGCGGTCCGTGGCTGTCGCCCTGAAGCGGGCCGTAGGGGCGTGGGCCCGAGCCCGGGCGGCCGTGGGTGCCGTTCGCGGGGCAGAGGGGGTGTCGGAGCTTCCGGGACGGGCGGGCTGACTGAGCGCCGCGCCCTTCTGTGCGCCTCGCCCGCGAGGCGGTCGGCCGGGGGTCGTCCGTGTTCCGCCCGGCAGGGCCCGCCGCGGCGTTGAGGCCGGCCCTGTCCTGGCGGGTGTGTGGTGGGTGTGCGTGGTGGGTGCGGTCAGCCGGAGCGGCGGAGGGCCTCGGAGAGGCGGGCGGCGGCGTCGATGACCGCCTGGGCGTGCATCCGGCCCGGGTGGCGCGTGAGGCGCTCGATGGGCCCGGAGACGGACACCGCGGCCACCACCCGGTTCGACGGGCCGCGCACCGGCGCGGAGACGGACGCGACGCCCGGCTCGCGCTCGCCGATCGACTGGGCCCAGCCCCGGCGCCGTACGCCCGACAGGGCCGTCGCCGTGAAGCGGGCGCCCTGGAGGCCGCGGTGCAGCCGCTCCGGCTCCTCCCAGGCCATCAGGACCTGCGCCGAGGAGCCCGCCTTCATCGTCAGCGTCGAACCGACCGGGACCGTGTCCCGAAGGCCGGACAGGCGCTCCGCCGCGGCGACGCAGATGCGCATGTCGCCCTGGCGGCGGTAGAGCTGCGCGCTCTCGCCCGTGACGTCCCGGAGGTGGGTGAGCACCGGGCCCGCGGTGGCGAGGAGACGATCCTCACCCGCGGCCGCGGCCAGTTCCGCCAGCCGGGGGCCGAGAATGAATCGACCCTGCATGTCGCGCGCCACCATGCGGTGGTGTTCCAGGGCCACGGCCAGCCGGTGGGCCGTGGGTCGTGCCAGTCCGGTCGCCGCGACCAGACCCGCGAGGGTGGCCGGACCGGACTCCAGGGCGCTCAGGACAAGGGCTGCCTTGTCCAGGACGCCGACGCCGCTACTGTTGTCCATGCAACGATACTTGCGTCTCACTCTGTGAAACGCAAGTTCAATTTTCCGTGGAACACGCCACCCTGGATGTCACGAAGGCACAGCGGCCCGCGGATCAACGGGCCCGGTGGTGGATGCCCGGACGCAGGGGCGCGGGCAACGCCTCCTCAAGATCTCTAGTTGGGTCGGTGGACACCTGCCGGCCGGAGGGAACAGCGATGGGTAGGACACTCGCGGAGAAGGTCTGGGACGACCACGTCGTCCGGCGCGCCGAGGGCGAGCCCGACCTCCTCTTCATCGATCTGCACCTGCTGCACGAGGTGACCAGCCCCCAGGCCTTCGACGGCCTCCGCAAGAGCGGGCGCGGTGTGCGCCGGCTCGACCTGACCATCGCCACCGAGGACCACAACACCCCGACCCTGGACATCGACAAGCCGATCGCGGACCCGGTCTCCCGCGCCCAGCTGGAGACGCTGCGCAAGAACTGCGCCGACTTCGGCGTCCGGCTGCACCCGCTGGGCGACGTGGAGCAGGGCGTCGTCCACGTGGTGGGACCGCAGCTGGGTCTCACCCAGCCCGGCACGACCGTCGTCTGCGGTGACTCGCACACCTCCACGCACGGCGCCTTCGGCGCGCTGGCGTTCGGCATCGGCACCTCCCAGGTCGAGCATGTGCTGGCCACCCAGACGCTGCCGATGGCCCGCCCGAAGACCATGGCGATCACCGTCGACGGCGAACTGCCCGAGGGTGTCACGGCCAAGGACCTGATCCTGGCGATCATCGCCAGGATCGGCACGGGCGGCGGCCAGGGCTACGTCCTGGAGTACCGCGGCTCCGCCATCGAGAAGCTCTCGATGGAGGCCCGCATGACCATCTGCAACATGTCGATCGAGGCCGGCGCCCGTGCGGGCATGATCGCCCCCGACGAGACCACGTTCGAGTACCTCAAGGGCCGCCCGCACGCCCCCGAGGGCGCCGACTGGGACGCCGCGGTCGCGTACTGGAAGACGCTGAGGACCGACGACGACGCCGAGTTCGACGCCGAGGTCGTCATCGACGCCGCCGAACTGTCCCCGTTCGTCACCTGGGGCACCAACCCCGGCCAGGGCGCGCCGCTTTCGGCGTCCGTCCCCGACCCGGCTTCGTACGAAGACGCTTCGGAGCGCCTGGCCGCCGAAAAGGCCCTGGAGTACATGGCGTTGGAGGCCGGACAGCCGCTGCGCTCCGTCAAGGTGGACACCGTCTTCGTAGGCTCCTGCACCAACGGGCGCATCGAGGACCTGCGCGCCGCCGCCGCGATCCTGAAGGACCGCAAAGTCGCCGACGGCGTACGGATGCTGGTCGTCCCGGGCTCCGCGCGCGTCGGTCTCCAGGCCGTCTCCGAGGGCCTGGACGTGGTCTTCAAGGAGGCAGGCGCCGAATGGCGGCACGCCGGCTGCTCGATGTGCCTGGGCATGAACCCCGACCAGCTGGCCCCGGGTGAGCGTTCCGCCTCCACCTCCAACCGCAACTTCGAGGGCCGGCAGGGCAAGGGCGGCCGTACGCACCTGGTGTCGCCGCAGGTCGCGGCCGCCACCGCCGTCCTGGGCCACCTGGCCTCCCCGGCCGACCTGTCCGACGCCGCAACCCGTACGCCCGCTGGAGTCTGATCAATCATGGAAGCCTTCACCACCCACACCGGGCGGGCCGTCCCGCTGCGCCGCTCCAACGTCGACACCGACCAGATCATCCCCGCCCACTGGCTCAAGAAGGTCACCCGCGACGGGTTCGAGGACGGGCTGTTCGAGGCCTGGCGCAAGGACCCCGAGTTCGTGCTCAACCGGCCCGAGCGGCAGGGTGCCACGGTCCTGGTCGCCGGCCCCGACTTCGGCACCGGCTCCTCCCGTGAGCACGCGGTCTGGGCGCTCCAGAACTACGGCTTCAAGACCGTGATCTCCTCCCGCTTCGCCGACATCTTCCGCGGCAACTCGCTGAAGAACGGCCTGCTCACGGTGGTCCTGGAGCAGAAGATCGTGGACGCGCTGTGGGAGCTCACGGAGCGGGACCCGCAGGCCGAGATCACCGTCGACCTCGTCGAGCGCGAGGTGCGCGCCGAGGGCGTCACCGCCTCCTTCGAGCTGGACGAGAACTCCCGCTGGCGGCTGCTGAACGGCCTGGACGACATCTCGATCACCCTGCGCGACGAGGACGACATCGCCGCCTACGAGGCGAAGCGCCCGTCCTTCAAGCCGCGCACGCTGCCGGTCTGATCAACGGCTGGTTTCGGCCACCGCGAAACGCCCCTGTACCCCCGATCGCCACGATCGGGGGTACAGCCGTTTTTCGGGCCCGCGCTCCCGGCGCGCCGCCGTGCGGCAGGCCAACTTCCCACGTTAGGACGGTTTTTGCCGGGGTACGCGAGAGCCGAAGCCCCGGCCGGAGGAAGCGTCCGGAAGGCCGTCCGAGGCGGCAGTTGTCCCCTGCGCAGGCGACAACTCGCCCCAGATGGCACAATCTGTGCATGGACAACGACGGCCAACTCGAGCTCTATACGGCGGTCGCGGCCCAACTCAAGGAAGCGCACGCAAGAGTGCGCGCACTGCAAGTCCCGGAGGGCGTACGGATGGCGCTGACCCGGAAGCTGCTGGTCATTACGGCCGCGGCCAAGCACGATCTCGCCGCTGCGACAAGGCGACTGGAGCGGTTCACGGCGGACCTCGACGAGGGTCGAATCCCCGACGAGGAAGCCTGATCAACTTCGAGGCCGACCGAGTCCGCTGCGGCACAAGGGTGATTAGCCCGTTTCGTGTTTGATTTGCGGTATATATCTGCCTAACGTGCGAAAAAGCTTGAACACTTTCGTTCTGGCAAGGTCTCCGAAGGGGAAGACGTGAACAAGGCGCAGCTCGTAGAAGCGATTGCCGACAAGATGGGCGGCCGGCAGCAGGCCGCCGACGCCGTCGACGCGGTACTGGACGCCATCGTCCGCGCGGTCGTCGGGGGAGACCGGGTCTCGGTCACCGGCTTCGGGTCCTTCGAGAAGGTGGACCGTCCGGCGCGCTACGCCCGCAACCCGCAGACGGGTGAGCGGGTGCGGGTCAAGAAGACCTCCGTTCCCCGCTTCCGGGCCGGCCAGGGCTTCAAGGACCT
Organism: Streptomyces sp. NPDC006393; assembly: GCF_040628575.1. Classification (NCBI taxonomy): domain Bacteria; kingdom Bacillati; phylum Actinomycetota; class Actinomycetes; order Kitasatosporales; family Streptomycetaceae; genus Streptomyces; species Streptomyces sp. NPDC006393. The sequence goes on along the minus strand of NZ_JBEXZD010000103.1, from coordinate 11,819 downwards.
GGTGAGCGGCTCGAAGAAGCTCCCGAAGCACGACATCGCGGTGAAGAAGGCGCCCAAGGGCAGCCTGACCGGGCCGACCGCCACCATCGCCAAGGCGGCCGGCAAGAAGGCCGCCGCGAAGAAGACGACGGGCGCGGCCAAGAAGGCCGCCGCGAAGAAGGCGGCGGCCAAGAAGGCCCCGGCGAAGAAGACGACCGCGGCGGCCAAGAAGACCGCGGCGGCCAAGAAGACGACGGCCGCGGCCGCGGCGAAGAAGACCACGGCCAAGAAGGCCCCGGCGAAGAAGGCGACGGCGAAGAAGGCCCCGGCCAAGAAGTCGACCGCTCGCAAGACCACCGCCAAGAAGACCACCGCCCGCAGCAAGTAGGCGCGAGCAGGTACCCACGCGCCGGGCCGGACTCCCGAGGGAGCCCGGCCCGCGGCGTTTTCGGGTCTTCAGAGGGTCTGCAGCGTCACCAGCGTGATGCGCAGGGCGGTCCCCTCGCCCTCCGTCTCGATCCGCACCCGCTGCCCCGGGCGCAGCAGCCGCAGACCGCCCGCGTCGAACGCCGCCGCGTCGAAGGGCACCGGGGTGCCGTCGTCCAGAAGCACCTGCCCGCTGCGGCTGTCGGGGTCGTACGTGTATGCGGTCGCCTGCATGACGGCCAGCGTAGTGCCCGCGGCGGCGGTCTGTTGCCGCCGTGGCGCCGTCGGACGTCGGTGGGCCGGGGGCGCGTCGTGGCTGGTCGGGCCGTTCCCGCGCCCCCAACCCTCACCCTGGCCCCCGGCCCCTGGCCCCTTGCCCGGCGCCCGCACCGGCGCCCAGGGGGCGAGACGCCCCCTAGGACCCAGGAATCAGCAACCCCGCCGACACCGCCGCCGTGTGCGGGCCCACCCCGAGGGCCAGTGCCGCCCGCAGATCCGCGCCGGTGTCCACGTCCTGGCGTACGGAACCGACCCCGTCGAGCCTCAGTTCCACCGCGCCCGAGGCCCGGTGACGGGCGCGGGAATCCTTCCCGAAACTCGGACGCAATTCATGCTCCGGGCCCGCACCGAGAAACGTCGTTCCGACCTCCGCCGCGTCCGCGAGAAATGCGCGCGGGAATTCCGCGGCCGCGTTCAGAACGCAGGCCAATTCCAGGGGCCGGAGCGCGGGGAGATCGGCGTTCAGAGCCGCCACGGGACTTTCGGGACGCGATGCCCGTACGGCCGCCGCCCCGTGCGCGAGAGCGGCGTTCAGGCCGGCGTCCGGCGCGTCCGGGACGATCCGCGCGCCCAGTGCCGCCAGCTCCCGCCCGGCCACGGCGTCGTTCGTGACGACCGCCACATCCGCGACCGCAGGGCAGGCCAGCGCCGCCGCCACGGTGTCCTGCGCGAAGGCGAGGGCGAGGCCCGGGCGGACCCCGTCGTGAGCGGTGTCCGAGAGCCTGCTCTTGGCCCGCGTCAAGGGCTTCAGGGGGATGACCAAGGTCCACTGCACGGGCGTTCGCCCCTCTCTCGTCCCGGACATTCTCCCCGGCCCGCGCGGCGCCCGCGGACTCGGCCCGGGGGCGCCGAACCCCCTGGAAGAGCGGGTGCGGGTGACGGTCGGGCGTACGGTGTTCTCGACAGACCGGCGGCATGGGGCGACACTTGTGCGGCCCCCGGCCCCGGGGGCAGTCCTAGAGGAAGGTGTCCGCGTGCCCCGCCGCAGAATCGGCTGCTGGTACCGCTTCGCAGCGGTGATCTGCAAACCACCGCTGCTGGTTCTGATCAAGCGGGACTGGCGTGGAATCGAGAACATGCCGGCCGACGGCGGATTCATCACCGTGGTGAACCACAATTCCCACATCGACCCCTTCGCCTACGCCCACTTCCAGTACAACACCGGGCGGGTGCCGCGATTCCTGGCGAAGAGCGGGCTTTTCAGGAAGGGACTCGTGGGCGCAGCGATGCGCGGCACCGGGCAGATCCCCGTCTACCGCGAGAGCACGGACGCGCTGAGCGCCTTCCGCGCCGCCATCGACGCCGTGGAGCGCGGCGAGTGCGTCGCCTTCTACCCCGAGGGCACCCTCACCCGCGACCCGAACGGCTGGCCGATGACCGGCAAGACGGGCGCCGCGCGGGTCGCCCTTCAGACCAAGTGCCCGGTGATTCCGGTCGCCCAGTGGGGCGCCAACGAACTCCTGCCGCCCTACGCCAAGAAGCCGAACCTCCTGCCGCGCAAGACCCACCACGTGCTCGCCGGCCCGCCCGTGGACCTGTCGCGCTTCTACGACAAGGAGATGACCCCGGAGCTGCTGAAGGAGGCCACCGAGGTCATCATGGCGGCCATCACGCGCCAGCTGGAGCACATCCGCGGCGAGAAGGCGCCCGCGGTGCCCTACGACCCGCGCCGGGAGCGGATCGAGCAGCGCCGCAGGACCCAGGAGCAGAACCAGGCCCAGGCCCAGGCCCAGGCCCGGTCCCGGACGCAGGGCAGGTCCGCGACGGCCGGCCGGCCCGGGACGGCGGACGGGGAAGCTGCACCGGAGACGGCGCGGGAGACGGCACCGGAAGCGACGCGTGAAGCCGTCCAGGAAGAGGGGCAGGGCACGTGAGCGAGCCGGTCAAGCCGGTCAAGGCGGCCGTCTTCGGCGCCGGATCGTGGGGCACCGCCTTCGGGACGGTCCTCGCCGACGCCGGCTGCGAGGTCACCCTCTGGTCCCGCCGCGCCGAGCTCGCCGAGGCCGTCAACTCCACCCGGACCAACCCGGACTACCTGCCCGGCATGGAACTCCCGGAGAACCTGCGGGCCACCGCGGACGCCGCCGAGGCCGCCCGCGACGCCGACTTCACCGTGCTGGCCGTCCCCTCGCAGACCCTGCGCGGCAACCTGGCCCGGTGGCGGCCGCTGCTCGCGCCGGACACGGTCCTCGTCTCGCTGATGAAGGGCGTCGAACTGGGTTCGGCGATGCGCATGAGCGAGGTGATCGAGGACGTCGCCAAGGTGCACGCCGACCGCATCGCCGTGGTCACCGGGCCCAACCTGGCCCGCGAGATCGCCGCCCGCATGCCGGCCGCCGCCGTGGTGGCGTGCACCGACGAGGCCGTCGCCCAGCGGCTCCAGGCCGCCTGCCACACCCCGTACTTCCGCCCGTACACCAACACCGACGTCGTGGGCTGCGAACTGGGCGGCGCCGTCAAGAACGTGATCGGGCTGGCCGTCGGCATCGCGGACGGCATGGGCCTCGGCGACAACGCCAAGGGCTCCCTCATCACCCGCGGCCTGGCCGAGACCACCCGGCTGGGGATGGCCCTGGGCGCCGACCCGCTGACCTTCTCCGGACTCGCCGGCCTCGGCGACCTGGTGGCCACCTGCTCCTCGCCGCTGTCGCGCAACCACACCTTCGGCACCAACCTCGGCAAGGGCATGACCCTCCAGGAGACCATCGCGGTCACCAGGCAGACCGCCGAGGGCGTCAAGTCGTGCCAGTCCGTGCTGGATCTGGCCCGCCGGCACGGCGTCGACATGCCCATCACCGAGACGGTCGTCGGCATCGTGCACGAGGGCAAGCCCCCGGTGGTGGCCCTCAAGGAGCTGATGTCGCGCAGCGCGAAGCCCGAGCGACGCTGAGCGACCCGGGGCCGCCAACGCTGCCCCGGGGCACTACCAACGGGTACTCTCATCGCGATATGAGCACCGAGAACCTCCCCCAGAGCCCTGAGCAGCCGTCCCGCAAGCCCCGCGTGGCCGTCGTGTTCGGCGGGCGCAGCTCCGAACACGGGATCTCCGTGGTCACCGCCGGCGCGGTGCTGCGCGCCATCGACCGCTCCAAGTACGAGGTCCTGCCGATCGGCATCACCACGGACGGCCGCTGGGCCCTGACCGCCGACGAGCCGGAGCGCATGGCGATCACCGACCGCCGTACGCCCAGCGTCGACGAGCTCGCCGAGTCCGACGAGGGCGGCGTGGTGCTCCCCGTCGACCCGGCCAACCGCGAAGTGGTCTACAGCGAGCCCGGTTCGGTGCCCAAGGCGCTCGGCGAGGTCGACGTGGTCTTCCCGGTGCTGCACGGCCCCTACGGCGAGGACGGCACCCTCCAGGGCCTGCTGGAGCTGTCCGGGGTGCCCTACGTGGGCTCGGGCGTGCTCGCCTCGGCCGTCGGCCAGGACAAGGAGTACATGAAGCGGGTGTTCACCTCCTTCGGGCTCAAGGTCGGCCCGTACGTGGTGATCCGGCCGCGCGAGTGGGCGCGTGACGTCGCCGCCGCCCGCAAGAAGATCGTCGACTTCGCCGGCGAGCACGGCTGGCCGCTGTTCGTGAAGCCCGCGCGCGCGGGCTCCTCCATCGGCATCACCAAGGTCGAGGACCTCTCGGGCCTGGACGAGGCGATCGAGGAGGCGCAGCGGCACGACCCGAAGGTGCTCGTGGAGGCCGCGCTGCGCGGCCGGGAGATCGAGTGCGGGGTGCTGGAGTTCGAGGACGGCCCGCGCGCCTCCGTACCGGCCGAGATCCCGCCGCCCGAGGCGCACGCGTACTACGACTTCGAGGCGAAGTACATCGACTCCACGCCCGGCATCGTGCCCGCCCCGCTGACCGAGGAGGAGACCGCCGAGGTGCGGCGGCTGGCGGTGGACGCGTTCGAGGCGGCCTCCTGCGAGGGCCTGGTCCGCGCGGACTTCTTCCTCACCGAGGACGGCGAGTTCGTGATCAACGAGATCAACACCATGCCCGGCTTCACGCCCATCTCGATGTACCCGCAGATGTGGCAGGCCACCGGCGTCTCCTACCCGGAGCTGGTGGACCGCCTGGTCCAGGCGGCGCTGCGCCGGCCGACCGGGCTTCGTTGAGCGCCGTACGTCTTCTCGTACGCGTCAGTCGGCGATCCCTTCGGGGATCGCCTTCTTGACGGCGGGCGCCAGGTCGACCAACGGGGCGACTCCGTTTCCGGTGCGGCTGTGCGGAATGGTGACCTCCACGTAGGCCCTGCGCAGCGTGGTCGTGAAGCGGAACGATCCGTCGTCCTGCTTCTCCAGCAGCCAGCCGACGCCGTTCACCTCGGCGCCGTCGGCCTCCGGATCGTTCATCCGGGCGGGCCGCGCGACACCGCAGCGCAGTATGATCGCCGGGCTTCCCCAGCCCGCGGTCAGCGCGGAGGCGGGCCGGGGGTCCTCGCGGCTCAGTCCGTCCACCTTCCGCGGCAGCGCCTTGTCCAGGTTCCGGCACAGCTTGGTGACCGCCGTGTTCGGGCTGGGAACCGCCGCGGCGGCACCGTCGTCTGCTGAGGAGCAGCCCGCGGCAGTGATCAGCACGGCGAGGGCGGGCAGGCCGAGAAGCCGGTGACGGAAGGAGTTCACCGGCCCAAGGGTAGACGGGGGCTACAGATGGACGACCGGGCAGGTCAGTGTGCGCGTGATGCCCTCCACCTGCTGGACCTTGGCGACCACCATGCGCCCGAGGTCGTCCACGGTGTCGGCCTGGGCGCGCACGATGACGTCGTACGGTCCGGTCACGTCCTCGGCCTGGATCACACCAGGCAGTTTGCCGATCGTCTCGGCGACGGTCGACGCCTTGCCGACCTCCGTCTGGATCAGGATGTACGCCTGTACCACGGAACCTCCAGGGCGGCCACGAGGATCATGTGGGGAAAAGGAACGCCACGGTATCGCGTCGCCGTACGCCACGGGGAGACCCACGGAGCACGTGGCCCGCGCGCCGGGGTGCAGGTAGGACAGAAGTTGACGGTCACCTCGACCGTAACGAGGACCGCGTGAACGCGCGACCGGGAACGGACAGGGACAGAAGGGGCGAAAGGGCTATGAAGGGCACTGTTGGTGAGCTCGGGGAGTTCGGGCTCATCAGGGAGCTCACCTCCCGTCTCACCACCACCCCGGCGGTCCGGGTCGGCCCCGGCGACGACGCCGCGGTGGTCGCCGCCCCGGACCGCCGGGTCGTGGCGAGCACCGACATACTCGTGGAGGGGCGGCACTTCCGCCGGGACTGGTCCACGGCGTACGACGTGGGCCGCAAGGCGGCCGCCCAGAACCTCGCGGACATCGCCGCCATGGGCGCCGTGCCGACCGCGCTGCTGCTCGGCCTCGTCGTCCCCGCCGAACTCCCGGTCACCTGGCCGACCGAGCTGATGGACGGACTGCGCGACGAGTGCCAGGTCGCGGGCGCCTCCGTGGTCGGCGGCGACGTGGTCCGCGGCGACACGATCATGGTGTCGATCACCGCCCTCGGCGATCTGCGCAACCACGAGCCGGTGACCCGCGCGGGCGCCCAGCCCGGCGACCTCGTCGCCGTCACCGGCTGGCTGGGCTGGTCCGCGGCCGGGTACGCGGTGCTCTCCCGCGGCTTCCGCTCCCCGCGCGCCTTCGTCGAGGCGCACCGCCGCCCCGAGCCGCCGTACCACGCGGGCCCCGCCGCCGCCGGGCTCGGCGCGACCGCCATGTGCGACGTCAGCGACGGTCTGATCGCCGACCTCGGGCACATCGCGGAGGCCAGCAAGGTGCGCATCGACATCCGCTCCGGCGCCATCGACATCCCCTCTCAGATGAACGACATCGGGCAGGCCGTCGGTGTCGACCCGCTCCAGTGGGTGCTGACCGGCGGGGAGGACCACGCGATCGTGGCGACGTTCCCGCCGGACGTGAAGTTGCCGGCCCGCTGGAAGGTGATCGGCGAAGTGCTCAACCCCTCGGCCCTGCCCCAGGTCACGGTGGACGGCGCGCCATGGACCCGGAAGGGCGGCTGGGACCACTTCGGGGACATCGAGTCATGAGCGCCGCGCCCCCTCGTGTCCTCACCGTCGCCGGCTCGGACTCCGGCGGCGGCGCCGGCATCCAGGCCGACCTGAAGACGATGCTCGCCCTCGGCACGCACGGCATGAGCGTGATCACCGCGGTGACCGCGCAGAACTCCCTCGGCGTCCAGGGCGCCTGGGAACTGCCCGCGGAGGCGGTCCGGGCCCAGTACCGCAGCGTCGTCGACGACATCGGCGTCCAGGCCGTCAAGACCGGGATGCTGGCCTCGGCGGAACTGGTCGAGACGGTCGCCGAGTTGCTCGCCGGGACCGGCGTGCCCACCGTCGTCGACCCGGTCGGCGTCTCCAAGCACGGCGACCCGCTGCTGGCCGCCTCCGCCCTGGAGTCCGTGCGGACGAAGCTGCTGCCGGTGGCGACCGTCGCCACGCCCAACCTCGACGAGGTCGCCCAGCTGACCGGCGTACGGGTCACGTCCGAGGAGCGGCTGCGCGAGGCCGCGACGGCCGTCCTGGAGTACGGCCCGGCCTGGGTGCTGATCAAGGGCGGGCACCTGGCCGGAGACGCCCTGGACCTGCTCACGGACGGCACCGAGGAGCACTGGCTGCGCGCCCCGAGGTACGACAACCGGCACACGCACGGCACGGGCTGCACCCTCGCCTCCGCGATCGCCGCGCAGCTGGCGAAGGGACAGCCCGTGTCCGAGGCGGTCAGGGCCGCCAAGGAGTACGTCACCGGGGCGATCGCGGCCGGCTTCGCCCTCGGCGCCGGCATCGGCCCCGTGGACCACGGCTGGGCCTTCCGGGGGCCTCGCGCGGCCGGGTAGCCGGGCCGTTCGATCGCGGTGGCCGCCCGCTCCGTGAGGCGGGCCGGTCCCCGCGTACGGCAAAAAGGCGGACGTACGGCAAAAAGCCGGCCCACCGAGGTGGACCGGCTTAGTGCAGCGAACCAGCAGTGGCCGCGCGCTTAGCTGTTGCTGTGCGTCAGCGCGAGACCTTGCCGGCCTTGATGCACGAGGTGCAGGCGTTCACGCGCTTCGGCGTCCCGCCGACCACGGTACGCACACGCTGGATGTTCGGGTTCCAGCGGCGGGACGTACGGCGGTGCGAGTGCGAGATGTTGTTGCCGAAGCCCGGCCCCTTGCCGCAGACGTCGCAGTTGGCAGCCACGGGTCACTCCAAAGACTTCAGATGCACTTACGGTTGATCCCGGCATGCCGGGTTGCAGATCGCAGGCTCAGGGAGCACTCCGAAATCCGAGTGGCGTTGCCAGGGGAAGAGCCCGATCAGGATCGGGCAACCGGAGCAGCATACAACGTCTGCTCCCGTGGCACGAAACTACCATGGCGGCCCCGGGGCCCGCCCGGGCCCTCTTCCGGCGCGCACCATCCCTGGGTCTACGCTGCCGTCCAGACCAGCAGCTCAGGGAGGCGCAGGTGGCGCAGGTGCCGCAGACGTTCGACGCGCCGGCGGTGCGCACCTGGTGCGGTCTGGCGCTGCGGGCGCTGGGGCGGGCGCGCGAGGAGATCGACGCGATCAACGTCTTTCCCGTGGCCGACGGCGACACCGGCACCAACCTGTACCTGACCGTGGAGTCCGCCGTCACGGCGGTGGAGGCCGTGTTCGCGGCCCACGAGGCCGGCGGTCCCGGCGGCGAGGCCCTGCCGCTCCCCGGCCCCGCCCTCGCCGGTCCAGCCCTCCCCGGCCCCTCCCTGGCCGAGGCCGCGCGGGCGATGGCGCACGGGGCGCTGATCGGCGCGCGCGGCAACTCCGGCACGATCCTCGCCCAGCTGCTGCGCGGGATGGCCCAGGTGCTCGCCGCCGACGACGAGAGCGCCCACAGCGACGGCCGCGGTCTGCGGCTCGCCCTGCGGCACGCCGCCGACTCCGCCCGGCGGGCGGTGGCGCACCCGGTCGAGGGCACGGTCCTGTCGGTCGCCTCCGCCGCCGCCGACGCGGCCACCGGCGCGGAGGGCGACTGCGGCACGGTCGCGCGCGCCGCCTACGACGGCGCGTGCCGGGCGCTGGCCGCCACCCCCGGCCAGCTGGCCGCCCTGGAGCGCGCCGGAGTGGTCGACGCCGGCGGACGGGGGCTGGTCGCCGTGCTCGCGGCCCTGGTCGAGACGTTCACGGGCGAGACACCGGCGACGGAGAGCACACCACCGGGCCGCGCGGCCGAGGCCACCCGGGCCGGCCGGCCGGGCGAGGACCAGCCGACCGTGCCGCACGCGCGCGTGCATTCCGCCGGGCCGGACGAGCCGAGCGCCTGCCGGCCGGACGAGCCGAGCGCCTGCCGGTGGGACGAGCCGAGCGCCAGCGACTCCGACGAGCCGAGCGCCTGCGCCACGCCCCCCGCTCCCGCACCGTCCGCGGGCGGCCCCGCCTTCGAGGTGATCTACCTCCTGGAGGCCGACGACGCGGCCGTCGACCGGCTGCGGCAGCGGCTCGACGGGCTCGGGGACTCCCTGGTCGTCGTCGGTGGCGACGGACTGTGGAACGTGCACGTGCACGTGGACGACGCCGGCGCCGCCGTGGAGGCCGGTGTGGAGGCCGGGCGCCCGTACCGCATCCGGATCACCCACTTCGGCGCGGGCGACGCGCACACGACCCGCGCCGAGCGGCGGCCCCGGGAGCGTGCCCAGCGCGCCGTGGTGGCCGTCGTCCCCGGAGACGGCCTGGCCGGGCTGTACACGGAGGCCGGGGCCACCACGGTGCCGGCCCGCCCGGGCGAGTTGCCGGCGAGCGGAGAACTCGTGGAGGCGGTACGGCGGGCCCACGCGCGCGAGGTGGTCCTGCTGCCCAACGACGCCGAACTGCACGACACCGCGGCCGCGGCGGCCGAACAGGCACGCGGGGAGGGTGTCCGGGTGGCCCTGATCCCGACCCGCTCGGCGGTCCAGGGCATCGCCGCCCTCGCGGTGCACGAGCCGGGGCGCCGCTTCGACGAGGACGTGGTCGCCATGACGTCGGCGGCGGGCGCCACCCGCCACGCCGAGGTCACCGTCGCCGAACGCCAGTCGTGGACCACGGCGGGCATCTGCCAGGCCGGTGACGTCCTCGGCCTCATCGAGGGCGATGTGGCCGTGATCGGCGCGGACGTCACGGCCACGGCCAAGACCGTCCTGGACCGCATGCTCTCGGCCGGCGGCGAACTGGTCACCCTCGTCCTCGGCGACGACGCCCCGGACACCGTCGCCGACCACCTTCGGACCCACGTCCGCGACTCCTACCTCGCCGTGGACACGGTGGTCTACCGGGGTGGCCGACAGGGCGCCCTGCTGCTGATCGGCGTGGAGTAGCGGCGGGGTCCGGGACGTGCCGGCGAGGTCCGGGGCGGTCCTCGGGACTCCGGACGGGGCCGCCGCGTCGACGACCCTGCGGGCGGGCAGGTCGCCGAACTGTCGGCGGGGGCCGCCGAGTTCCTAGGTGATTGTTGCCCAGCGAACGCCCCAGGTCGCCCGCGCGCGTAGGCGCGGTCCGCCTCGGCGGGCAGCCCCGCGTGGCCCAGTGACTCGGCGGCGAGCTGGGCGAGCGTGGTGTGGTCCTGCTGCTCGGGCCGGTGCCGGGCGATCTCGGCGGCCCGGAGCCGCCGTTCGGCCGCCGCGCGGTGCCCCCCGAGCTCGCTCAGGCAGTCGCCCGCCACCACTGGGCCTGCACCACCGCCCCGTTGCCGTGTCGGCCGCTCCGGGGCACCGCGGCCAGGCCCGTCAGCCACGATCGGATCCGTTCTCCGAGCGCCTCCCGTAGCGCGGCCGGCGTCTCGTCCTCGTACAGCGACTCGCGCGAGCGCACGAAGAACGCCCAGTCGGGCAGCAGATGCTCGGCCGGCTCGGTCAGCAGCATGCCCTTCAGAGGCAGATCGGTGATCGCCTCCTCGCTCGCCGGACGGCGCGGGGGCGGGAGGTTCCGGCGTGGGGCGGTGACCGCGCAGGGAGGCCGGAGCGCGTCGGCCTGGGTCGGGGACGACCCGTCCGACCAGTGGTTTCCGGCACATCTAGGGCATTGTCAGTCCCGTGGTGTGCAATGGATCTCGTGCCCGCACTGCAAGAACCACTGCGACAACCGCTGAAGTCGGTGCTCGGCCCCGCCACCGCGAAGGTGATGGCCGAGCACCTCGGCCTGCACTCCGTCGGCGACCTCCTCCACCACTACCCGCGCAGATACGAGGAGCGGGGCCAGCTCACCCACCTCGCCGACCTCCCCATGGACGAGCACGTCACCGTGGTCGCCCAGGTCGCCGACGCCCGCCTGCACACCTTCGCCTCCCCCCGGGCGCCCCGCGGCAAGGGCCAGCGCCTGGAGGTGACGATCACCGACGGCAGCGGCCGGCTCCAGCTGGTCTTCTTCGGCAACGGCGTGCACAAGCCCCACAAGGAGCTCCTGCCGGGCACCCGCGCGATGTTCGCCGGCAAGGTCTCCGTCTTCAACCGGCGGCTCCAACTGGCCCATCCGGCCTACGAACTGCTGAAGGGGGACGCCGAGGAGACCGTCGAGTCCTGGGCCGGCGCCCTCATCCCGCTCTACCCCGCCACCGCCAAACTGGAGTCCTGGAAGATCGCCAAGGCGGTCCAGACCGTCCTGCCCAGCGCCCAGGACGCCGTCGACCCGCTGCCCGGATCGCTCCGCGAGGGCCGCGGCCTGGTCACGCTGCCCGAGGCGCTGCTCAAGATCCACCGCCCGCACACCAAGGCGGACATCGCCGACGCCCGAGCCCGGCTGAAGTGGGACGAGGCCTTCGTCCTCCAGGTCGCCCTCGCCCGCCGCCGCCACGCCGACGCCCAACTCCCCGCCGTCCCGAGGAAGCCGCTGCCCGACGGCCTGCTCACCGCCTTCGACGACCGCCTCCCCTTCACCCTCACCGAGGGCCAGCGGAAGGTCTCCCGCGAGATCTTCGACGACCTGGCGGCCGAACACCCCATGCACCGGCTGCTCCAGGGCGAGGTGGGCTCCGGCAAGACGCTGGTCGCGCTGCGCGCCATGCTCGCCGTCGTCGACGCGGGCGGGCAGGCGGCCATGCTCGCGCCCACCGAGGTGCTCGCCCAGCAGCACCACCGGTCGGTCACCGAGATGATGGGCGAGCTGGCCGAGGGAGGAATGCTGGGCGGGGCCGAGCGC
>NZ_JBEXZD010000102.1:0-31000 GCF_040628575.1 Streptomyces sp. NPDC006393 | reverse complement strand
CTCGGCCGCCTGCGCGGCCCGCGCGTGCGCGCCCATGTCCATGTACGGGCCGATGACGCTGGCGTAGAGCAGCAGCAGGGCGTCGGGGTCGTGCAGGCCCCCGCGGTTGAGCTCGTCGAGGGTGGACTCCAGCAGGTACACGGCGTACCGCAGCTCGCCCGCCAGGTAGTGGGAGACGGCGCGGCCGCGCAGGGCCGGGACGCGGGCGGGCAGCGGGGCGTCGGCCAGGGTCCGTTCGGACCGCTCGAAGTACTCCCGGCCGCCGGCCAGCTCGCCGGTCTCCAGTGCGCACTCGCCGAGCCCCAGCAGGGCCTCGGCCTGCACCTCGGTCAGCTCGTGCTCCTCGGCCTCGGCGAGCAGCCGGACGTACTGCTCGGCCGCCTGGGCGGTGTCGCCGCCGGTCAGTGTGCGCTGCGCCTCGGTCAGCCGCAGCCGCAGATCGGTGGCGAGATGGGCGGGGCGTCCGGTGGCCAGCTCGTCGAAGGCGACACCGAGCCGCTCGGCCAGATGCCGGAGCGCCTCGTCGGAGGGGCGTACGCGGCCGGCCTCCAGCGTGGAGACATACGCCGGCGTGTACGCGGGCTCGGCCAACTGCCGCTGTGTCAGCCCGCGTTCGCGCCGCAGTCGCTGCACCCTGCGCCCGATGGTCTCCGGGTCGTCCCGCTTCGCCATGCGGTTAATCATGCCAGTAAGCGCACTTACGGAAAGGCCGTTCACTGACCCGCCGTCAGCATGGGACGTTTTGCCCACCGCCGCCCAACTCGCCTTGGCGCCCTTCCGGTTGGGCCCCCTCACCCCCTAGTTTGGAGAACGCGTTAAACGCAATTAATCCATCACTGTCGTTCACCGTCGCTGCGAGGTCGGTTGCCGTGCCCGGACACACTGTCGCGCGCCGAGGTCGTCTCTCCGCACGCCACGTCAGAGGATTCGGCGCGGCCCTGATAGCCGTGGCCGCCCTGGTCGCCGCGGCGAACGCCGGACCTGCCAGGACCGTCGACCCCCAGCCCGTCCAGCAGGTGACCGTCCAGAACCGTTAGGCCCGGAACCGTCAGGCAGTTCGGCCTCAGTTCGGCAGCGCCTTGCGCAGGGCCTTGTCCAGCCGGCTCGCCAGCACCGGGTCGCTCGGCGGGTCGTCGGTGAACAGGTCACCCAGTTCGGTGGTGAAGGTCTGGGTGAAGGCGCCGTAGAGAGGGGTGCGGGGGCGGGGGACCGCGTCGCGCAGCGCCGGGAGCAGGATCCGGCGGGCGTACTCCGGGCGGCCGGCCGCGTCACGGGGCATCCGGTCGGTGCTCTCGCCGGTGGGCGAGGCCGAGGGCCCGGCGCCCGCTCCTCCGGCGGGCGCGGAGGCGCAGGTGACGGCGTCGTCCACGTACGCGGACGTCCGGGTCGCGGCGAAGCCCGCGTCCAGCAGACAACGTTCGCTCTCGGCGCTGGTGAGGAAGGTGATCAGCTCGGCGGCCTTGCGGGCCCGCGGCGAGGACCGGGTCACCGCGAGGTTCTGCCCGCCGAGCACCGCCCGGCCGGGCAGCGGCGCCACGCCCAGCTGCTGCTCGGTGAAGGTCTGGTGGAGCGCGCCGTAGGCGTACGGCCACTGCCGCAGGAAGGCGGTGCGGCCGTCCGCGAAGTCACTGAGCGAGGCCGCCTCGTCGGAGTCGAAGGCGTCGTCCAGGGTGTACGGCTTCTCGGTGCGCCGGCGCAGCTCCATGATGCCGGCGGTCAGCTCCCGCACGTCGCCCGTGTAGTGGCCGGAGGCGTCGGTGAGGGAGAAGTCCTTCGTGGCCGAGGCGAACGCCTCGACGGCGTTGACCGTACGGCCCTCGTACGCGGCCAGCTGCGTCGTCCAGAGCTTCTCGTAGCCCTTGGGCGGGTGGTCGTCGAGGGCGTTGCCGAGGTCGAGCAGGTTCTGCCAGGTCAGGCCGGGACCGAGGGTGGTCTGCTGCACGCCCGCCTCGCGCAGGTAGTCGCGCCGGTAGTACAGCAGCCCCACGTCGCTGTTGAACGGCACGGCGTACACCCGGCCCTTCCAGCGGGCCGTGCCGGCCACCGAGGGGATGACGTCGCCATCGACCGCGCTGTCGGGCAGCGGGCTGATCAGCCCCGCCTCGGCGAACTCCGGCACCCAGGTCACATCCAGGTTGACCACGTCGTACTCGGCGCTGCCCGACTGCAGCGCGCCCAGCAGCTGGCTGCGCTGCTCGTCGGCGGAGCCGGGGAGTTCGACCAGACGGGCGCGGTAGCCCGAGTTCTGCTTCTCCTGCTGCCGGTTCCAGGCGTCGATGAGCTGCTGGCGGACGCCGCCCTCGCCGGTCACGTCCCGGCCGCTGGCCACCACGATGTCGCCGGGCACGTCCGCGGCGGGCGTCCGCGCGTCCCGGGGGCCGCCCCCGGTACAGGCGCCGGCCGCGAGCAGCAGGGGCACCAGGCACAGCGAGACCAGCCGTCGTCCCATCGGTCCTCCCGCGCCCGCCCGGCGTCGCCCCGGCCGCCGTGCCATCAGTCCTCCCCCGTTCCCACGCGTGCGACCTCGTCGTGCAGGCCCGTGCCGAGGTCGTCGCCCGCGTCCAGGCAGCGGCCGTGGCTCGCGTCGGCGATCCGGGCGTCCGGGCGGCCCTTGTCGCAGCCGCCGCTGACCAGGGACACCATGTCCACCGGCACCTTGGCCGTCCCCGCCCGCTCCAGCACCTGGTCCAGGTTCTTCCCGGTCAGCCGGTTGTCGTCCTCGTCGTCGGTGATGAAGACGATCAGCTGCGGCCGCTCGTCGTCGGTGCCGCGCCGGGCCATGTCGTCGAGGGCGGCGAGCAGGGCCGCGTGCGGGTCGGCCTCCGCGTCCCGCACCCGCGCCCTGGTGTCGATGACACGTTCGGCGTCGCCGCGGCGGTGGGGACCGAACGACAGCAGCATCTCGTACGGCCGGTCGCCGGTCGTGCCGTGGACCGCCCACACCCCGTACTCGTCCTGGCCGCCCAGCCCGCCCAGGGACTGCTTGAGGATGCCGGGGCCGCCGCTGGGCCCCGGCCACCGCGTGTTCATCGAACCGGAGCTGTCCAGGAGATAGAGCACCCGGCCGGGGCCGTTGGCGCTGCGGTACCCCTCGAGCGCGGTGTCCATCGCCGTCTGCCGGGCGGCGCCCGGCAGCGGACTGGGGTCGCGCAGCACACCCGTCCCGGGGTGCTCGTCGTCGAGCAGCGGATGCCGCGGGCCGGACGCGGAACGGAAGCCGGCGCGGGTGAAGGCCGCGAGCCCGTCCTTGCCGGTCAGCCACTGGCGGAAGCGGCTCACGGCGTCCTCCCGGTCGGTCTCGTCCCGGTCCCCGCCCTCCCAGTGGACCCGCACGAAGGTGGGCGTCAGCGCCGGTGTGTCGACCGGGTACTCGGCGCTGCGCGGCACCCGCGTCGTCCGCGCGCAGCCGACACCGCTTTTGAGCAGGAACTCCGGCACGAGCGCGGCGGTACGGTCGTCCGCGGCGCGGTCGCCGGGCAGCGCGCACAGCAGGTCGGCGGCGGTCGGGGAGGGCGGTCCCGTGGGGCGTACGCTCTGCTCGGCGCCGCGCGGATCGGTGGCCCCACCGCCGTACAGGCCGATCGTCGCGAGGAGCGCGGAGTCGGTGACCTCCGGGTCGGCGCGCAGGACACCGGCGCCGCGGTCCTGCTGCTTCAGGTTCGCGATCAGCCGGGACAGGGGGAGCCCGACCCGTTCGTCCAGGGCGGCCCCGGCGATGTTCTGCGGGACGGCCAGCACGACGGGGGAGTACACGAACGGCTCGGCGTCCGGCCGGAGTTCGGCGAAGGTGCGGTCGGTCTGGTCGGTGGTGACCCGGGCGACGTCCGTGATCGAGGCGGGTATCCAGACGTCCGGCTGCGGCCCGATGTCCCGCTGCGGGTTGGTGTCCTCCTCGCGTGGCTCCTGCCAGGCGTCGGTCTGCTGGCGCAGCGCGGTGACCGCACTGCTCGCGCCCGCGCTGTAGACGGTGATCCCGGTACGGCGGCAGCCGTGCCCGGTGGTGTTGGCGTCCGAGGTGAGGTACGCGTCGGCGGCGGCGCGGACCGTGGGCTCCAGGTCGGGGTCGGTCAGCAGACGCAGCTCGAGCGGCGGCGCGCAGGAGTGGCCGCCGCCGGGGCCCACGAGCCGGTAGCCGACGAGACCGGCCCCGGCGAGCACCAGCACCAGCGCGCCGCTCAGCACGCCCCGGACAGGGCCGCCCGGCCCCTGGAACCACTGGACGGCGGCCCGGAGCCACCGCCGCACGGCACGGAGGGCCGCGGCGAGCCGGCCCGGTGCCGTCCCTCCGTGGTGCTGGGTCCGCTCGCCCCCCGGTGGCGGTTCCGACGACTGCGCCGAGGGCGTCGGCTCCTCGGACGACTGGGGCGGGAGGGGGACGGGGGAAGGGGAAGGGGAAGGCGAGGGCGAGGGAGAGTGGTGCGGCTCGGAGGGCGTGACGACGGGCGGCGAGGCGGCATCGGACCCCGGATCCTGATCGGGTACGGGGGCCGGGGCGGGAAGCGGTGGGGAATCCGGTACAGGGGCCGGTGCGGGATCCGGCGCGGGCGGCACCGGCGCGGGCGCGGGACCCGGTTCGGGTGCAGGCGCGGGTGCGGGTTTCCGGCGCGGTGCCGACAGCAGCACGTCCGTGCCCGGCTCCGCGACGAACTGGGGTTCCCACTGGTCCCCGAGGGTCGTCGTGCGGTCCGCCCGGAGCATCCCCTGGCGCGCCCGCGAGAAGAGGTCCAGCGCCGACAGGTCCTCGTCCGCGCCGAGCAGCCGCACCAGTTCCCGGGTGAACGGCGTCGGTCCGCTGCCGTCGCCCGAGTCGATGAGGCGGTTGGCCTGCACGCCCATCAGCAGCAGGATCCTGTGACGGTGCGCGAAGTCGTGCCACACCCGCGCGGCGTTGCCCGCGTAGCAGCAGTCCAGGATCACCACGATCCTGCGGGCCCCGCTGCCCGCGAGCACGGTGAGCACCCCGGTGAACGCGTCCGCGCCCGGGAACACCGCCTGCCCGCCCGCGACCACGCGCGCGTTGCGCATCTGGAGGAAGAGCTCGTTGCCCGCGCTGGGCACGGCGCCGTGCCCGGCGAAGTAGCACAGCAGCAGCCCCTCGGCCTCCTGGGCGGCGGTGTGCAGCTCCTCGGTGAAGTCGTCCAGGGACGGCGAGCGGCAGGTGACGATCTCGCGCTCGTCGAACACCCCGCCGCGCTGAAGGGCGTGCCGGAGCCGGTTGAGGTTGTGCTTGACCGCGGGAAGATCGCCGGGGACGCCGTCCGGCTCGGCCGGCTGCGTGTGGTCGTACTCCGAGACGCACACCAGCAGCGCCCGGTTCTCCTGCCCGCGCGGGTCGAAGCGGTTCACCGGCTACCCCTGGTCGGGGTTCACCGGATCGACGCGGGCCTCGGGTGAATCGCCGCTCTCGACCCGGCGGCGGTTCTCCAGCCAGGCCGCGACCGCCCGCCTGGTCTGCTCCAGCAGTTCCCGGAACACGGCCTCGGCGCCCGCGCCGATCACGACCAGGAGGATCTCCATGCCCGCGCCCATGTGCCCGGGCGGCCCGCCGGGGCGGGACCGTTCGAGGATCTGCAACTGCCCGTCGCGAACCCGGTCGTCCAGCGGTTTCTCGCGTTCCAGCCACGCCTTCAACGCGGCCACGTCGTTGTTGCTCGCGCTTCCGTCCAGCCGGACCCGGATGCCTCGGCCGGCCACGCCATCCCCCTCAGCCATAACTCACCATTCTGGCACCACGAACGGCGCCCGGGGAGGGTCCGTACCCACCTATGAACTGACGTAGCGTCAGCTCTGAGCCTGCAATTGCCGCAGCTGCCGCCGCACGTCGTCCAGCGCGCCCCGCCGCCGCCCGGGGACGCGCCCGCGCAACTCGGCCAGAACAGGCCCGAGTTCCCGGGCCTGCGCGGCGTCGCGGATCCGTCCCCACTGGTGATGGGCCCGGTCGACGGCGGCCTCGACCGCGGGTGCTTCGGCGTTCTGCCCCATGGCCAGCCGGGTCGCGGCGACGGTCAGCCAGGCACGGCAGCTGCGGGCCGCGTCCCCCGCGAACATGGCCAGGTCGGCGCGGACCTCCGTCCAGTGCAGCGCGTCCTCCGAGGCCGCCCCGTACGCCCGTACCACCGCCTGCTCCCAGCGGGCGGCCAGCGCGTCGGCGTCGCCGTGCCGTCCCGACTCCACCCATGCGGCGATGGCGGCGTGCGGGTCGGCCGCCGCCGGCCGCCGCGCGGCGAGCACGATGCCCGGACCGTCCTGAGCGCGGGCCCCGACGGCACCGGCCCCCGCCGCACCGGCCCCGTCCGCACCGCCGGCCAGCCGTGCCAGCGCCTGCTCGTGCAACCGCTCCAGCGGCGGCCGGTGCCCGCTGCGCAGGATCGTCGCCACCGCCTTCATGTAGGCCGGGACCGCCACCGTGCGCCGGGACGGCGGTGGCGCGACGCGCCCGTACACGGCGACGGTGCGGCCCACCGCCAGCGGGCGCTCGCGCAGCTGCCGCCAGCTCTCCTCGTCCGCGTACAGATCGGCCACGAGCGTGGTCGTGCCGTCCGGGCGCAGCCGCAGCTCCTCGCGCAGCCAGTGCCAGGGCAGCGCGGTGTAGCGGACGGTCGCGGGCGTGGTGCGGGCCAGCGCCAGGTGCGGCAGGCGCTGGCGGCGGTCGAGCTGCAACTGCCCGGTGACGAAGACGGTCAGCGGGCCGGGGGACGCCGCGGCGGCCCGCAGCCGGGTGAGGACGGCCTGCGGCTCCACCGGGTCGGCGAGCTCGACGACGCTCGCGGTGTCGGTGCCCGACAGCACGGCCGGCTCGACGGCGGCCAGCACCGGAAGCACGGACGCGGCGTCCACCAGGCGCCCCCTGCCCACCGGCGAGGCCGCGAGCAGCAGCACGGTTCCAGGCATGGTCCCCCCGCGTCGTCGGTCGCGTACGGACAGCACCGTAACCGCAGTAACCGCTGCGGCCGCAAAGGCGGGTGGGAATGTGCGTCCGCCGACTTGCCAGGGATCCGTGCCAGGTGTGCTCTGGTAGCGGGGGCGACGAGGAGAGGAGCGCTCTCATGGCTCACGCGGCACCCGTTCCCGCCCGCACCACCACCCCGGCCGTCCGGCAGCCCCGTACGCCCGACTTCTTCAGCCGCCGGGCGCACAGCGTGGGACGGTGGGCGGGACCCTTCGCCATCGGTCTCGTCTACGGCTACTGGGCCGCGGCCAACCGGCGCTCCGGCGGGCCGATCACGACCGGGAACCTGGTGTTCGGCTTCGTGACCGTGATCGTCTTCACGGTGCTGATGGCGGGCATGCTGTCCCTGGCCCCGCGGCTGCCCCGCGAGCTGCACGCCTTCGTGTGGTTCCTGTTCTCCGCCGCGGCCTTCGGGTTCCTGTACAACCAGTCCGGGGAGTCCGTCCTGCTGACCGTCGGCCTGTCGCTGGCGTTCGGCGTTCTCGTAGGGCTGTTCTGCTTCTACTGGTTCTACACGCACGAGGACGCACGGGGTCACCGCGTCCGCTGACGCGTGAAGCCCGCTGCATGAGGTCCTCCGCGCACCGGGCCTGACCGTCCGACGCC
Source organism: Streptomyces sp. NPDC006393 (assembly GCF_040628575.1). Classification (NCBI taxonomy): domain Bacteria; kingdom Bacillati; phylum Actinomycetota; class Actinomycetes; order Kitasatosporales; family Streptomycetaceae; genus Streptomyces; species Streptomyces sp. NPDC006393. The sequence goes on along the minus strand of NZ_JBEXZD010000102.1, from coordinate 23,445 downwards.
GCGCGCTCACCCGGCGTCACCCGAATGCCGCCTCTCCGCTGGCGGAGCCGGTCCTGGCGGCATTCGCTGAAAGGGTGTCCCGACCTCTGCGAAGCGGCCTGTCGGCCGTGCTGATCACCCTGTCGTGCCTGCTCGTGCCGTTCGGCGCGCTGTCGGCCTGGGCGGCGTACGGGCTCACGGACACCGGCCGCTACGTCACCACGATGGCTCCGCTCGCCGCCGACCCGGACGTGCGCGAGGCGGTCGCGGACACCGTCGGGGACGGGATCCTGGACGAGATCGGCCGCCAGATGGACGCCAAGGTCATGCGGGCGACCGTGGCGCCGTTCGTCCACGACGCGCTCCACTCGTTCACGCAGACCGCGGCCTTCCGCACCGCGTGGAACGAGGGCAACCGGGCCGCCCACGACGCCGTCCTGCGCGCCCTGCGCGACGAACCCGGGGGGCGCGACCACCCGGTCACCGTCGACCTCGCCCCCGTCACCGCCCACGTCAAGGCCCGGCTCGCCCAGGACCACGTGCCGCTCGCGAACCGCATCCCCGTCGAGCACGCCGAGGTCGCCCTGCTCCCGGCCCAGGAGCTGGGCCGCCTGCGGAAGGGATTCCACGTGCTCGAAGTCGCCGGCTTCTGGCTCCCCGTCGCCGCCGTGGTGTTCGCCGTCGCCGGGATCGCGCTGGCCGCCTGCCGCCGCCGCGCGCTCACCGCCACCGCGCTCGGCACCGCCCTCGGCGGCGCGCTGCTCGCCCTCGCCCTCGCCGTGGGCCGCAGCCTGACCCTGTCCGACCTGCCCGACGAGGTCTCCCAGCCGGCCGCGGCCGCCGTCTACGACGCCCTGACGGCCACCCTGCGCACCGTCTCGTGGCTGCTGGTGGCCCTCGGGCTGACCGTGGCCGCCCTGACCTGGCTCACCCGACGACGCGGCACGGCCCGCACCGGCCAGGCCGGCCGGGGCGACCGGCCCCGTCCACGCCCGCGCCCGCGCCTCCGCCTCCTCCTCGGACGCCGCCGCCGCGCCTCCTCCGCCCCCACGCAGACCCAGCCGCCGGAGCCGACACGCGTCGACGCCTGATCTCCTGGCGCGCGCGGGCCGTGCCTCGTAGGCTCCAGGGCCGTGGCCGCGACCCAGTACGAGACCGACCGGACCTACGGGGAAGGGCTCCGGGGAGGGCGGGCGAGGGCCCGGGCCTGGTGCGCGGGGCTGCTGTTCGCCGGGGTGAGCGTGGTCGTCGGCTGCCGGCTCGCCGACAGCGACGGCGTGACACCCGTGCCGCAGCTGCTCGCCTTCCTCCCATGGCTGCTCGTCCCCACCGGCCTGGGGCTGGCGCTCGCCCTGCTCGGCCGCTGGTGGTTCGGGACGGTGTGGGGCGTGGTGGTCCTCGGTCTGCTGGCGTGGTTCATCGAGCCGTACGGCAGGGTGGCGGAGCCGACGGGCGCCCCGGTCGCCCATCTCCGCGTCCTCACCTCGAACGTGGAGTTCGGCCGCGCCGCGCCGGCCCTCGTCCCGGTGATCCGCCGTGAGCGGCCCGACATCGTGTTCGTGGAGGAGTGCGACTCCGCGTGCCAGGACCTGCTGCGGCAGGACGTCGGCGGCGACTACCCCTACCGCCGGGCAGTGGCGGCGGCCGGCTCGAAGGGCTCGATCATCCTCAGCAGGTACGCGCTCGAGGGCACGGACGGCGTACGCGGCCAGATGGGCATGCCGGGCGCGCTCGCCGACGTACGGGGGCATCGCGTACGGCTCCAACTGGCGCACCCCAAACCACCGCTGCCCGGCCAGGTCGCGCTCTGGCACCGGGAACTCGGCAGGCTGCGGGCCTTCGCGGCGGCCGACCGCACGACGCCCACCGTCCTGGCCGGTGACTTCAACGCCTCCCAGGACCACGCCGGTTTCCGCCGCATCCTCGACACCGGCCTGCGCGACGCGGCCCGCCTCGCCGGCTCCGACCGCACCCCCAGCTGGCCGGCCCGCACCACACCCACCCTGGGCGCCCAGATCGACCACGTGCTGGTCTCGGACGAGTTCTCCGCGGACCACGCCCGCTTCCTGCGCCTGGCCGACACCGACCACCGGGCCCTCCTGGTCGACCTCACCCTCCACGTGCCCCAGGCCGCGGCGACCCGGCCTTGACACGGCCCCGCCCCCCCACGTTCTCCCCTGCCCAAGATCACCACCAGGGGCCGCTAACCTTACGTGTCCGTCCTGGCCAGGGATCGACGGGAACAACTCACGCGAAGGGTTGCGCACATGGGCATTCTCACTCGCCTGCGGAACGCGTTCGGCCGCTCACGCAAGGGGCGTACGGCCGAAGCAGAGGGTGCGGAACAAGTTCCCACCCAGGAGGCGTCCCCCGCGGTCGCGCAGCACCCGGAGCCAAAGGCCCAGGTCCCGTCCCCGGCCCCGGAACCCACCCCGGACCCCACGCCCGCGCCGGCTCCCTCGGCCCCGGCCACGGCCCATGTGCCCGACCCCCGCACCTCACCTCGCGAGGAACGCGAGGACCACGAACTCGTGGCAGCGGCCTTCGACAACGTCACGGTCCCCAAGCCGGCGAAGCCCGTGGACCCGACGGAGGAGACGCCGACTCAGGCCCAGGACCCGGAGCCCGAGCCGGAACCGGAACCGGAACCGGAGGTGAAGACGGAATCCGAGGCGGAAGCAGAGAAGGCCCCGGAACCGGAGCCGACCCCGGAACCGGCCCCGGAGACGGAGCCGACCCCGGAACCGGAAGCCGAGCCGGAACCGTCGGCGACAGCGGAGACGACCGCCGAGACGCCGGCGGAGTCCGCGGAGACGACGGAGACGGCGGAGACGGCAGAGGTGAACGCACCGCAAACCGCCGACGCGGAGGAAGCCCCGCAGGCGCCACCCGCACCCGACGACGAAACCCGCACGGACGGTGCGGCTGCGAACGAAACCCCGGCCGAAGGCGAAGCCGAGGCCGAACCGCAGGCAGCACAGACAGGGCAGACAGCGCAGACAGCCACGCCCGCCACCCCCCTCGCCCGCCTGAAGTCCCGCGCCCCCGGCCTGACCACCGCCTACAAGGCCGCCACCGCCGCCCTGAAGAAGAACGACCTCACCGGCGCCCGCGCCAAGGTCTACCTCGTCCTCGACCGCTCGGCCTCCATGCGGCCGTACTACAAGGACGGCTCCGCCCAGGCCCTCGCCGAGCAGACCCTCGCGCTCGCCGCCCACCTCGACCCCGAGGCCACGGTCCATGTGACGTTCTTCTCCACCGAGGTGGACGGCACCGCCGACCTCACCCTCACCGACCACGAGAACAAGATCGACGAGGTCCACGCCTCCCTGGGCCGCATGGGCCGTACGAGCTACCACGCGGCGGTCGAAGAGGTCCTGGCCCACCACGCGAAGTCCGCGGACGGCGCGACCGCCCCCGCCCTGGTGATCTTCCAGACGGACGGCGCCCCCGACGCCAAGACCCCCGCCACCCAGTCCCTCACCGAGGCGGCGAAGAACCACCCCGCCGTCTTCTTCTCCTTCGTCGCCTTCGGCGAACACGACAACAAGGCCTTCGACTACCTCCGCAAACTGAAGACCGAGAACACCGCCTTCTTCCACGCGGGCCCCGCCCCCCGCGAGCTCACCGACAAGGAGCTCTACGAGGGCGTACTGGCCGCCTGGCGCCCGTAGCGTCCCGCCGGACCCCGCCCCGGGGGCGGACGGAGCCGTGCCCGGCCTCGTCCGCCCGCCCGAAACGCATGTGAGTCGATCTTCACGGGGCCAGTAGGATTTCGACCATGGCGGCCACTGGATCCGAGAAGCAGGGTGACAAGGCGTTCTACGTCTCCACCCCCATTTACTACGTCAACGACGCTCCTCACCTGGGCCACGCCTATACGACCGTCGCAGGCGACGTGCTCACGCGCTGGCACCGTCAGCGCGGCGAGAAGGTGTGGTACCTCACCGGCACGGACGAGCACGGTCAGAAGATCATGCGCACGGCCGAGGCGAACGGGGTCACGCCCCAGGAGTGGGCCGACAAGCTCGTCACCGAGTCCTGGCGCCCCCTGTGGGAGCACCTGGAGATCGCGAACGACGACTTCATCCGCACCACGCAGAAGCGGCACACCGACCGCGTCCAGGAGTTCGTCCAGGACCTGCACGACAAGGGCGAGATCTACAAGGGCGGCTACGAGGGCCCGTACTGCGTGGGCTGCGAGGAGTACAAGCTCCCCGGCGAGCTGCTCGACGGCGAGGGCGAGTACGCGGGCCAGAAACTGTGCCCGATCCACAAGAAGCCGGTGGAGATCCTCAGCGAGGAGAACTACTTCTTCAAGCTGAGCGCGTACGGCGACAAGCTGCTCGCCCACTACGAGGCGAACCCCGACTTCATCCAGCCCGAGTCGGCCCGCAACGAGGTCCTGAACTTCGTCCGCCAGGGCCTCCAGGACCTGTCGATCTCCCGCTCGACCTTCGACTGGGGCATCCCGATCCCGTGGGACCCCAAGCACGTGATCTACGTGTGGGTCGACGCGCTGCTGAACTACGCCACGGCGGTCGGCTACAACGAGAACCCGGAGAAGTTCGAGTCGACCTTCCCGGCGGACGTCCACCTGGTCGGCAAGGACATCCTCCGCTTCCACGCGGTCATCTGGCCGGCGATGCTGATGGCCCAGGGCCTGCCGCTGCCCCGCAAGATCGCGGCCAACGGCTGGCTGATGGTCGGCGGCGAGAAGATGTCGAAGTCGAACCTGACCGGCATCAAGCCGCAGGACCTGACCTCGCACTTCGGCGTGGACGCCTACCGCTGGTACTTCCTGCGGGCGATCGCCTTCGGCCAGGACGGCTCGTTCTCCTGGGAGGACTTCTCCGCCCGCTACACCAGCGAGCTGGCCAACGACTACGGCAACCTCGCCTCGCGCGTGGCGGCCATGGTCGGCAAGTACTTCGGCGGCACCCTCCCCGAGGCGACGGCCGACGGCGACGCCGAGAAGGCGATCCACGACGGCCTGGCCAAGGCGGTCGCCGAGGCCGACCGGAAGATCGGCGACGAGCTGGACTTCCAGGGCGGCATCCTGGCCGTCTTCGACTTCGTCAAGCAGGTCAACGGCTACATCACCGAGCAGGAGCCCTGGAAGGTCGCCAAGGACGATTCCGAGGAGGGCCGGGCCCGCCTGGCCACGATCCTCTACACGGCGGCGGAGTCCCTCCGCGCGGTCGCCGTCCTGCTGAACCCGGTCATGCCGGAGACCTCCCAGAAGCTGTGGGACTCCCTGGGCGCCGACGCGTCCCTGGGCTCCCTGGCCGGCCAGCGGATCCAGGAGGCCGGCTCCTGGGGCAGGCTCCCCGCCGGCTCGACGGTCACCAAGGGCGCGGTGCTCTTCCCGCGTCTCGAGGAGAAGCCGACCGCGTAACACGCTCGCTACAGCTCGGGGCCCGGGAGGAGGAAACCCTTCTCCCGGGCCCCGCGCTTTGCGAAGATCATCAGCCGGCGACGGCCACCGGCGGCCGTCACTCGTGTGGGGGGACCATCCATGGGACTGTTCGGCAACGCGCACAGCATCGACCCGGCCCAGGCGCAGCAGGAGTACACGCGCCTGCTGGGCCAGGGCGAGCAGGTGCACGCCGCCTTTCTGCTGATCCGCGACACCATCCTGTTCACCGACCGGCGCCTGATCCTGGTCGACAAGCAGGGCATCACCGGCAAGAAGACGGAGTACCACTCCATCCCGTACCGGAGCATCACGCACTTCTCCGTCGAGACGGCCGGCCACTTCGACCTCGACGCCGAACTGAAGATCTGGCTCTCCGGCACCGCGGCCCCGATCGAGAAGACGTTCACCAAGGGCGTCGACATCTACGAGGTCCAGGCGATCCTGACGCAGTTCGTGGCGCGGTAGAGCGCGGCACCGCACGGCGAGGGCCCGGCGCCGGAGCGTTCTCCGGTGCCGGGCCCTTCGTCGTCCGGCGGTACTCGTCCCGCGCTGCTACTTCGGCTGCGGCTTGCGCACCGACAGGTGCAGTTCCTTCAGGCGGGACTCGTCCAGCTCCGTCGGCGCGCCCATCATCAGGTCCTGGGCGTTGCCGTTGAGCGGGAAGGCGATGGTCTCGCGGATGTTGGGCTCGTCGGCCAGGAGCATGACGATGCGGTCGACACCCGGGGCGATGCCGCCGTGCGGAGGGGCGCCGAAGCGGAACGCCCGCAGCATGCCGGCGAACTTCTCCTCGACGGTCTCACGGTCGTAGCCCGCGATCTCGAAGGCCTTGAGCATGATCTCCGGCTCGTGGTTCCGGATCGCGCCGGAGGACAGCTCGACACCGTTGCAGACGATGTCGTACTGCCAGCCCAGGATGTCCAGCGGGTCCTGGGTCCGAAGGGCCTCCAGGCCGCCCTGCGGCATCGAGAAGGGGTTGTGGGAGAAGTCGATGCCGCCGGTCTCCTCGTCCTTCTCGTACATCGGGAAGTCGACGATCCAGCAGAAGCGGAACACGTCCTCCTCGAAGTGGCCGGCCCGGCGCGCGGCCTCCACCCGCACCGCGCCCATGATCTTCGAGACCTCGTCGAACTCGCCCGCGCCGAAGAAGACGGCGTGACCGGCCGACAGGGACAGGCGCTTGGTCAGCTCCGCGACGTTCTCCTCGGTGAGGAACTTCGCGATCGGACCGGTCAGGGAGCCGTCCTCCCCGACACGGACCCACGCCAGGCCCTTCGCCCCCTGCGCGACCGCGTAGTCGCCCAGCTGGTCGAAGAACTTCCGCGGCTGGTCCTGGACCGCCGGCACCGGCAGCGCGCGCACGTGCTTGCCCGCGAACGCCTTGAACTCCGAGCCCTCGAAGACGTCCGTGATGTCGACGAGCTCCAGCTTGGCGCGCAGGTCCGGCTTGTCGGAGCCGTACTTCAGCATCGCCTCGCGGAACGGGATCCGGGGGAAGGGGGAGGTGACGTGCCGGCCGCCTCCGAACTCCTCGAACAGCTCGGTCATCAGCTTCTCGACCGGCTGGAAGATGTCCTCCTGCTCGACGAAGGACATCTCGATGTCGAGCTGGTAGAACTCGCCCGGCGAGCGGTCCGCGCGGGCGTCCTCGTCGCGGAAGCAGGGCGCGATCTGGAAGTAGCGGTCGAAGCCGGAGATCATCAGCAGCTGCTTGAACTGCTGCGGCGCCTGGGGCAGCGCGTAGAACTTGCCGGGGTGCACACGGGAGGGGACCACGTAGTCGCGGGCGCCCTCGGGGGAGGTGGCGGACAGGATCGGCGTCGCCATCTCGTTGAAGCCCATCGCGGCCATCTTCTGGCGCATGGCCGAGATCACGGCCGTACGCAGCATGATGTTGCGGTGCATGCGCTCGCGGCGCAGGTCCAGGAAGCGGTACTCCAGGCGCCGCTCCTCGTTGACCCCGTCCTCGGTGTTGATCGTGAACGGCAGCGGGGCCGCGGCGCCGAGCACCTCGACCTCACCGACCTCGATCTCGATCTCACCGGTGGGCAGGTCGGGGTTCACGTTCTCGGTTCCACGTGAAACAACGCTGCCGTCGACCCGGACGACCGTCTCCTTCGACAGCCGGTCCAGCGCCTCGTACGCGGGCGTGCCGGGACGGGCGACCAGCTGCGTGATGCCGTAGTGGTCGCGCAGATCGATGAAGAGGATGCCGCCCAGGTCGCGCCGATTGTGCAGCCAGCCACTGAGCCGGACGCCGGTGCCGACGTCAGAGGCGCGGAGCTCGCCGCAGGTGTGGGACCTGTACCGATGCATCGTCGTTCATCCAGTCTTCGCGGATCGGGGATCACCGGGCGCGGACACGCACCGGCCCGGACCTACCAAGGGTACCGGCCGCCCCACGCTCGGCTCTCCCCCATTCACACGGGGCGTCGGCGGCATTCGCGCGCGGCGCCTTCGGCGGCTCCCGGGACGTGTGCCCGCACGCCTACGGTGGCAGTGTTCGAGAGCCTGTTCTTAGAGTGGGGCAATGCGCACTGGTGAGCCACCCCTGCCCGCCGTGGGGGACGTTCTCGCCTCGCTCGCGACCGGAGTGTGGCACTGGGACACCTCCACCGGGCTGGTCGCGGCCGACGCCGAGGCGGCACGGCTGCTGGGGCTGCCCGCCGAGGAGGTCACCCTCACCGAGGCCCAGGTGCGCGCCCGTCTGCACCCCGTCGACTGGAACGAGATCACCGGCGTGGTGCAGCTGGCCGTCTCCGAGGGCACCCTCGCCGAGGTGCGCATCCGGATCATGGACGAGCGGGGCCGCATCATCCGGGTCGTCCGCAGCCGCTCCCGGCCGACGTACGACCGGCGCAAGAAGGCCTACGAACTGATCGGCACCCTCCAGGAGGTCACCGAGCCCACGCCTGGCTCCCCGGCCGGGCGCAGCACGGTCACCGGCGACTGGCGGCGCTCCCGGGAGGCGTTTCTGCTGGACGCCGGACGGGCGCTGGCCGAGGCGCGGTCCACGGCGGAGGTGCTGCGGGTGGCGGCCGGGCTGTCGATGCCCGGTTTCTCACCGGACGGTCTCGCCGTGTTCGGGGTGGAGGGCGACTGGCTGACGATCATCGGCCACCACGGGCAGCGGCCCGGCGACGAGGGCCCCTTCGTGCACATGGCGCTCGAGACGGACTACCCGGCCGCCGAAGTGGTGCGCACCGGCCGGGCCGTCTATCTCTCCTCCCCCGAGGAGTACCGGGCCCGCTACCCGCTCACCTGGCCGCTCGCCCAGCGCTTCAACCGCCGCTCCTGGGCGTTCCTGCCGCTGACCGCGTCGGGCCGCACGATGGGCGCCTGGATGGCCGCCTTCACCCACCCGGTCGCGTTCACGCCCGACGAGCGCTCGGTGCTGACGACGGTGGCCCGAATGCTCGCCCAGGCGCTCTCGCGGGCCGGGACGGCGGAGACCGAGCGGGAGCTGAGCGAGGGGCTCCAGCGCTCGATGATGCCCACGCTGGGCCCCGAGGTCCCCGGCATGGACCTGGCCGCCCGGTACGTCCCCACCGGCGGCGGCCTCCAGGTCGGCGGCGACTGGTACGACATGATCCCGCTGCCCGGCGGGCCCGCCCGCAGCCGCACCAAGGCCGGGCTGGGGCGGTTCGCCCTGGTCATGGGCGACGTCCAGGGCCATGACGTGCGCGCCGCCGGCCTGATGGGCCAGCTGCGCATCGCCCTGCGCGCCTACGCCTCCGAGGGCCACCGCCCGGACGCGGTCCTCTCCCGCGCCTCCCGGTTCCTGCACGGCATCGTGGGCAGCGTCGCCGAGGACGGCGAGACCAACGACCTGCGCTTCGCGACCTGCCTGTACGTCGAGGTCGACCCCCGCACCGGGGTCCTGGAGGTGGCCCGGGCCGGGCACCCGGACCCGGTGATCCGCATGACGGACGGCACGGTCCTGATGCGTCCGACGGCGGGCGGCCTGCCCCTCGGCGTCGACCCGGACCCCGACTACCCGACGACCCGGTTCACCCTGGAACCCGGCGAGACCATGATGATCTGCACGGACGGGCTGATCGAGACCGGGGGCCACGACCTGGACACCGGCTGGCAGCGCGTCCGTACGATCCTGGAGCAGCACGAGGGCGACACCGAGGAGCTGGCCGACGCACTCGTCCAGGGCGTGCACGGGCCGTCCTCGCACTACACCACCGGCCCGCTCGCCGACCGTCGCGAGGACGACATAGCCGTGCTGCTGCTGAACCGGCACCGCGAAGCCCCCGGCGGCGCGGTGGCCGTACGGCCCGAGGTCCGGCGCACCCTCCTCACGGTCGCGCAGGCCGAGCCCGAGCGGATCTCGGTGGCCCGGCAGCAGTTGCGGGAACTGCTGCACGACTGGTCGTCCGCGGAGCAGGTGGACTCCGCGGTGCTGCTGCTGTCCGAGATGCTGACCAACGTCCTCGTGCACACCGACACCGACGCGCTGCTGCTCGCCGAGGTGAGCGGCGAGAAGGGCGAGCGCCGGATGCGGGTGGAGGTCACCGACGCCGGCGAGGAGCTTCCGCACAAGCGCCGGCCCGGCGAGCTGGCCTCCTCCGGGCGCGGGCTGCTGCTGATCGAGCTGCTGGCGGACGCGTGGGGCGTCGAGCCGCGGGGGGTGGGCAAGAGCATCTGGTTCGAGCTGTACGAGCCGCCACGCGACAAGCTGTGACCGCGCCTCCTCACATGACGACCCGTCCCTGGGCGTACCGCTCGCGTCCCTGGGCGCACCGCTCGCCTCTCTGGTCGTACCGCTCGCGTCCCTAGGTGTAGCGCTCGCGCAGTTCGTGGGCGATCCCGAACGCCGCCGCCGTCAGCGGCACCGCCAGCAGCATCCCGACGATCCCGGCGACCGACGCCCCCGCCGTGATGGCCAGCAGCACCGCCGCCGGGTGCAGCTGCACGGTCCGGCTCTGGATCATCGGCTGGAGCACGTGCCCCTCCAGCACCTGCACGGCGAGCACCACCCCGAGCACCCACAGCGCGACGACGAAGCCCCGGTCCGCGAACGCGACCAGCACCGACACCGCGCCCGAGATGAACGCGCCCAGGTAGGGGATGTAGGCGCCGACGAAGACCAGCGCGCCCAGCCCGAAGGCCCCCGGCACGTCCAGCACGAGCAGACCCACGGTGATGCAGAAGGCGTCGATGAACGCGATGAGCGTGGTGCCGCGCATGAAGCCCTCGACGGCCGCGTAGGCCCGCCGCGCCATGGCCTCCATCACGTCGGCACTGTCGCCGGGGGCGAGCGTGCGCAGGGAGCGCAGGGCACGGTCGGCGTCGCGCAGGAAGAAGAACACCAGCAGCAGGGCCAGTACGGCCATGGCGAGGTACTCGGCGACCACGCTGACTCCGCTGATCACGTTGGAGACCGCCGTCCCGCCGAACTTCGCCAGCAGCTCCCGGCCGTGGGAGGCGAGGTCCTTCAGGGAGGTCCCGGCCACCCCGAAGCGGTCGCTCAGCGACTTCGCCGCGTTCTCCAGCGAGGAGGCGATCTCCTGCCCGCTGTCGATCAGCGCGAGGGCCACCACGTATCCGACGCCCCCGACGACGAGCAGGACGGCCGCGCAGGTGATCCCGGCCGCCAGTGACCGGTTGACCCTCGCCCGCACCAGCCGCCGGAACAGGGGCCGCAGCAGAGCGGATCCCAGCAGCGCCAGCAGCACGGGCGTCACGGCCGTACGGAACGTCACGCACAGCCGTACCGCGATCCACACCACCCCGGAGACCAGCAGCACGACGGCACACCAGGCGGCGAGACGTCGGACGGGTTCGGGCAGCAGGCGCACCCCACCAGCGGACCACGCACCGCCCGAACTGTCCTGCACGGACGGCCCGCCCGGGTGAGTGCGGTGACGGCGAGTCAGCCGCGGCCGGCCCGGGGGCCCGGCCCCGGCCCCCGGGGATCCGTCTCGGTCATCCCCGGGGAGCCGTCCCCGTCACGGCGTCAGCTCTCCGGACCGGTCTCCGTCACGGCGTCAGCTCTCCGGACCGGTCTCCGTCATGCCGTGGACCGCCGGGATCGTTCCGAGGCGGCCCTTCTGGAAGTCCTCGAAGGCCTGCATCAGTTCGTCCCGGGTGTTCATGACGAACGGCCCGTAGTGCGCCATGGGCTCACGGATGGGCTGCCCGCCCAGGAGGACGACCTCCAGGTCCGGCGTGTGGGAGTCCTGCTTCTCGTCCGCGCGGACGGTCAGCGCGGAGCCGGCGCCGAAGACGGCGGTCTGGCCGAGGTGGATCGGACGCCGCTCGGTACCCACCGAGCCGCGCCCGGCGAGCACGTACGCCAGCCCGTTGAAGTCCTCCCGCCACGGCAGGGTGACCTCCGCGCCCGGCGCCACCGTCGCGTGGATCATCGTGATCGGCGTGTGCGTGATGCCGGGACCGGCGTGCCCGTCCAGCTCACCGGCGATCACGCGCAGCAGCGCGCCGCCGTCGGGCGTGCTCAGCAGCTGGACGCTGCCGCCGCGGATGTCCTGGTAGCGCGGGGCCATCATCTTGTCCTTGGCGGGGAGGTTCACCCACAGCTGGAGGCCGTGGAAGAGACCGCCGGACATGACGAGGGACTCCGGCGGCGCCTCGATGTGCAGCAGGCCGCTGCCCGCCGTCATCCACTGGGTGTCCCCGTTGGTGATGGTGCCGCCACCGCCGTTGGAGTCCTGGTGGTCGAAGATCCCGTCGATGATGTAGGTGACGGTCTCGAAGCCGCGGTGGGGGTGCCAGGGAGTGCCCTTGGGCTCACCCGGCGCGTACTCCACCTCGCCCATCTGGTCCATCATGATGAACGGGTCGAGATGGCGGTAGTTGATCCCGGCGAACGCCCGGCGCACCGGGAATCCCTCACCCTCGAAGCCGCTCGGCGCGGTCGTGACGGCTAGCACGGGCCGTGCCACGGCGTCGGCCGGCGCGGCCACACGGGGCAGCGCCAGCGGGTTCTCGACGGTCACTGCAGGCATGTCGGTACCTCCTTGTGCGGCCACTCTAGTTGAGTGTTCAACTTTCTGCCACCCGTAACGGCGCAAGCTCGCGGGACATTCCCGGATCCTCGACCCCTCGACCCCTCGACCCCTCGGCGCCTCGGCTCCTCGTCGACGAGGCACCCGTCACGCGGTCGGCCCAGGGCCTCGGCGAAGGACCGGACGGCGGGCAAGCCGCGCGAGGCAGGCGGGCGTCCAACAGCACCTCACGGGAGCCGGAGGCCGGCCGGGCAGCGAAACGCCGCCGGCCATGAAGGCCCGGCGGCGTGTCGATCGGGGGTGCGGGAGGACCCTGGGCGAGCCCCCCGGCGAAGGGAGGCGCTCAGCCGTACATCCTGCGCATCGCGAAGTCGACCATCTGCTCCACCGCCTTGGCGTCGAACACCATGCGGTGCTCGCCCTCCATGTCCAGGACGAAGCCGTACCCGGTCGGCAGCAGGTCGATCACCTCGGCGCCGGTGATCACGAAGTACTTGGACTCCTTGCCGGCGTACCGGCGCAGCTCCTTCAGCGAGGTGAACATCGGGATCACCGGCTGCTGGGTGTTGTGCAGCGCCAGGAAGCCCGGGGTGTCGCCGCGCGGGCAGTACACCTTGGACGTGGCGAAGATCTGCTGGAAGTCCTCCGCGGACATCTGCCCGGTGGTGAACGCACGGACCGCGTCCGCGAGCGAGGGCGGCGACGGCTCGGGGTACAGCGGCTGCTGCTGCCCGTAGCCCCCCGCCATGCCGCCCGGCATCTGCTCCTGCGGCGGCGCGTACTGCTGCTGCGCTGCGCCGTCCATCGGCTGGCCGTATCCGTACATGCGGCAAGCGTACCGACGAGCCGGCCGCCGGACCTACGATGCGTCGGCGAGGGCCGCGGCCGGTGGCCGGAACCGGGGCTCGCCGCAGACGCGTCACAGACCACACCGTCAGGGGTTGCTTCTTATTACCGACGGGTAGCATCATCGGAGCTACTAGTTGGTACGTCAACCAGACGCGAGGAGTCAGTGCCTCGCCGAGTCCACAACGGGAGCCGTGGCCATGGGGCACTACAAGTCCAACCTCCGCGACATCGAGTTCAACCTCTTCGAAGTCCTCGGACGCGACAAGCTGTACGGCACCGGACCGTTCGAGGAGATGGACACCGACACCGCCAGGAGCATCCTGGAGGAGCTGACCCGCCTCGCGGAGAACGAGCTGGCGGAGTCCTTCGCCGACGCCGACCGCAACCCGCCGGTCTTCGACCCCGAGACCAACACCGCCCCGATACCGGAGACCTTCAAGAAGAGCTACCGGGCCTTCATGGACTCCGAGTACTGGCGCCTCGGCCTGCCCGAGGAGATCGGCGGCACCACGGCTCCCCCTTCCCTGATCTGGGCGTACGCGGAGCTCATCCTCGGCTCGAACCCGGCGATCTGGATGTACTCCTCCGGCCCGGCGTTCGCCCGCATCCTCTTCGAGGAGGGCACCGAGGAGCAGAAGAAGCTCGCGAAGATCGCGGTCGAGAAGACCTGGGGCTCCACCATGGTGCTCACCGAGCCCGACGCGGGCTCCGACGTGGGCGCCGGCCGCACCAAGGCGGTCCAGCAGGAGGACGGCTCCTGGCACATCGAGGGCGTGAAGCGCTTCATCACCTCCGGTGAGCACGACATGGAGGAGAACATCCTCCACTACGTCCTCGCCCGCCCCGAGGGCGCCGGCCCCGGCACCAAGGGCCTGTCCCTCTTCCTCGTCCCGAAGTACCTGTTCGACTGGGAGACCGGCGAGCTGGGCGAGCGCAACGGCGTCTACGCCACCAACGTCGAGCACAAGATGGGCCTGAAGGCCTCCAACACCTGCGAGATGACCTTCGGCGACCGCCACCCGGCCAAGGGCTGGCTGATCGGCGACAAGCACGACGGCATCCGCCAGATGTTCCGCATCATCGAGTTCGCCCGCATGATGGTCGGCACGAAGGCGATCTCCACGCTGTCCACGGGCTACCTCAACGCGCTGGAGTACGCCAAGGAGCGCGTCCAGGGTCCCGACCTGGCGAACTTCATGGACAAGAGCGCGCCCAAGGTCACCATCACCCACCACCCGGACGTCCGCCGCTCGCTGATGACGCAGAAGGCGTACGCGGAGGGCATGCGCGCCCTGGTCCTCTACACGGCCTCGGTCCAGGACGCGATCGCGGTCAAGGAGGCGAACGGCGAGGACGCCAAGGCCGAGCACGCGCTCAACGACCTGCTGCTGCCCATCGTCAAGGGCTACGGCTCCGAGAAGGGCTACGAGCAGCTCGCCCAGTCCCTGCAGACCTTCGGCGGCTCCGGGTTCCTCCAGGAGTACCCGATCGAGCAGTACATCCGCGACGCCAAGATCGACACCCTGTACGAGGGCACCACCGCCATCCAGGGCCAGGACTACTTCTTCCGGAAGATCGTCCGCAACCAGGGCGCCGCCCTGAACTCCCTGGCCGAGGACATCAAGAAGTTCCTGGCCCTGGGCGAGGGCGGCGAGGAGCTGGCCGCCGCCCGCGAGCACCTCGCCAAGGCCGCCGTCGAGCTGGAGGCCGTCGTCGGCCTGATGCTGACCGACCTCGCGGCCACCGAGCAGAACGTCAAGAACATCTACAAGGTCGGGCTCAACACGACCCGCCTGTTGCTGGCCTCCGGTGACGTGGTCGTCGGCTACCTGCTGCTCAAGGGCGCGGCGATCGCCGCCGAGAAGCTCGAGACGGCCTCCGCCAAGGACCGCGCCTTCTACACCGGCAAGATCGCGGCGGCGAAGTTCTTCGCGGCCAACGTCCTGCCCGGCGTCACCCTGGCCCGCAAGCTGTCGGAGAACGTCGACCTCGACCTGATGGAACTGGACGAGACCGCCTTCTAGCCGCACCTCCACACCGTTCTCACGAGGGTCCGCTCCCGGCGCCGGGAGCGGGCCCTCGACCGTCGTTAAGGTGAACCCATGAGTACAAGCCAGCGCTTCGACCGCGGCCACACCGACGACATGATGTCCTTCCTCGCGGCGAGCCCGTCGCCGTACCACGCCGTCGCCAACGCGGCCGAGCGGCTGGAGAAGGCCGGCTTCCGCCAGGTCGCCGAGACCGACGCGTGGGACGGCACGAACGGCGGGAAATACGTGCTGCGCGGCGGGGCGATCATCGCGTGGTACGTCCCCGAGGGCGCGGCGCCGCACACACCCTTCCGCATCGTCGGCGCCCACACCGACTCGCCCAACCTGCGCGTCAAGCCGCTGCCCGACACCGGAGCGCACGGCTGGCGCCAGGTCGCCGTGGAGATCTACGGCGGCCCGCTGATGAACTCCTGGCTCGACCGCGACCTGGGCCTGGCCGGCCGGCTCACCCTCCGGGACGGCTCCAGCCGCCTGGTGAACGTCGACCGCCCCCTGCTGCGCGTCCCCCAGCTGGCCATCCACCTGGACCGTTCGGTCTCCACCGAGGGCCTCAAGCTCGACAAGCAGCGGCACCTGCAGCCGGTGTGGGGCCTCGGCGACGACGTCCGCGACGGCGACCTCATCGCCTTCCTGGAGCACGAGTCCGGCCTGCCGGCGGGCGAGGTCGCCGGCTGGGACCTGATGACGCACTCCGTGGAGCCGCCCGCCTACCTGGGCCGCGACCGGGAACTCGTGGCCGGCCCCCGCATGGACAACCTGCTCTCGGTGCACGCCGGTACGGCGGCCCTGGCGGCCGTGGCGACCGGGCCGGGCGCGCGCGAGCTGCCGTACATCCCCGTGCTGGCCGCCTTCGACCACGAGGAGAACGGCTCCCAGTCCGACACGGGCGCGGACGGCCCGCTGCTCGGCGGCGTGCTGGAGCGCTCGGTGTTCGCGCGCGGAGGGTCGTACGAGGACCGGGCGCGCGCCTTCGCCGGCACGGTCTGCCTGTCCTCCGACACGGGCCACGCCGTGCACCCCAACTACGCCGAGCGGCACGACCCGACGCACCACCCGCGCGCGGGCGGCGGCCCCATCCTCAAGGTCAACGTCAACAACCGCTACGCCACGGACGGTTCGGGCCGGGCGGTGTTCACCGCGGCCTGCGAGAAGGCGGGCGTCCCCTTCCAGTCGTTCGTCTCCAACAACTCCATGCCGTGCGGCACGACCATCGGCCCGATCACCGCGGCCCGGCACGGCATCCGCACGGTCGACATCGGCGTGGCCATCCTGTCCATGCACAGCGCCCGGGAACTGTGCGCCGCCGACGACCCGTTCCTGCTGGCCAACGCGCTGGTGGCGTTCCTGGAGGGGTAGTCAACTCCGCTGCGGCGCATGCCTCCTGCCCGGCCGGGTACCCGGCACCGATCCAACCACCGGACAGGAGGCGACACTCATGGGCCTCGGCGGGTGCATCATCCTCATCGCCGTGGGAGCCATCCTCACGTTCGCGACCGACTGGGACATGCAGGGGGTCAACCTCGACGTGGTCGGCATCATCCTGATGATCGTCGGGCTGATCGGCGTCACCACGTTCAGCAGCATCTACCGGCGCCGCCGGGTCATGATGCCGCCCACCACCGTGGTAGAGGAGGAACGGCACCACAACCACCGCGACGGCTACATCGACGGCGGGTACGGCATGTGACCGCGTGCCCGGTCAGGCGTCCATGCCGGCCAGGACCAGCGGCAGCCGGTCCGCGCCGCCCTCGGTGAGGCGGACCGGGACACCCCAGTCCTGCTGATGGACATGGCAGGCCGGGTATTCTCCCCCAGTCTTCGACTGGGAGGTGCCCCCAGCCGGATCGTCGTCGCAGCTCGCCGCCATCGCGGAGACGTGCAGCACGCCCTCCCGGACCTCCGGGTTCAGCTCCAGGGTGCGGGACAGGTCCGTGTCCGCGCCCTCGCCGTCCAGCAGCAGCTCCGGCGGGGTCGAGGAGACCAGCAGGCGGGTGGAGGGGCCGTACCGCGTGTCCAGCTTCTGGCCGGCCGGGGCCTGGAAGATCACGTCCAGCCGCAGTCGCCCGGGGGCGACCTCCGTGGCCGCGCGCTGGGTGCGGTGGGCGACGGCCTCGACCCGTACGGCCTCCTCCGGCAGGCGCAGCCGGGTCAGCCGGTGCCGGGCCGACTCCACCACCACGATGTCGTCGCCCACGAGCACGGCGTCGCTGGGCTCGCGCAGATCGGTGGCGAGCGTGGTGACCTCACCGGTCGCCGGGTCGTAGCGGCGCAGGGCGTGGTTGTAGGTGTCGCTGACGGCGACCGAGCCGTCCGGGAGCGCGGTCACGCCCAACGGGTGCTGGAGCAGCGCCTGGCCGGCGGCGCCGTCCCGGTGGCCGAAGTCGAACAGCCCGGTGCCGACCGCGGTGTGGACGGCACCGTCGAGGCCGACCCAGCGCAGGGCGGAGGTCTCGGAGTCGGCGAGCCAGAGCCGCTCCGGCGTGGCCGCGAGCCCGGAGGGCTGCGCGAACCAGGCCTCGGCGCCCGGGCCGTCGACGAGCCCCTCGTTGGTGGTCCCGGCGGTGACCGAGACGGTGTCCCCGTCCGGGTCGTACGCCCACAGCTGGTGCACGCCCGCCATGGCGATCCACACTTTGCCGTTCCACCAGGCGACGTCCCACGGCGAGGACAGCTTCATCTCCCGGCCCGGACCGGAGGTGGCCTCGCCCTGCATCCACTGGTGCCCGGTCCCGGCGAGAGTCGTCGTCAGCCCCGTCTCCGGGTCGAAGCGGCGCAGGGCGTGGTTGACCGTGTCCGCGACCACGACCGTGCCGTCCGGCAGCAGCGCCAGCCCCTGCGGCTCCTGGAACCGAGCCCGGTCCACCGGACCGTCGGTGAACCCCCGGCCGCCCTGCCCGATCCGGCGTACGACCGTCTCCCCGTCCGCCTCCAGCTCCACCAGCTGATGCCGGGTGGTGTCGCTGACCAAGAGGTTCCCGGACGGCAGCAGCAGCGCCTTGCCCGGGAAGCGCAGGGTGGACGGCTCCGGCTCCGGCGGCACGTACGGGCCGTCCCCGCGCCGCAGGGTGCCCTTGGCCGCGTGCTCGGCCTCCAGCTCCTCCACCAGCCGTTCGATGGCGTGCGCATGCCCCTCGCCGGCGTGCTGCGCGACGACGTAGCCCTCCGGGTCGATCACGACCAGGGTCGGCCAGGCGCGCACCGCGTACTGCTTCCAGGTGGCGAGCTCGGGGTCGTCCAGCACCGGATGCTCCACGCCGTACCGCTCCACGGCGTCGACGACCGCCTGGTGCTCCGCCTCGTGCACGAACTTCGGCGAGTGCACCCCGATGACCACCACCGTGTCCCGGTGCTTCTCCTCGAGCTCTCTGAGCTCGTCCAGGACGTGCAGGCAGTTGATGCAGCAGAAGGTCCAGAAGTCCAACACGACGATGCGGCCACGCAGGTCGGCAAGGGCGTACTGCTTGCCTCCCGTGTTCAGCCAGCCGCCCTTGCCGGTCAGCTCGGGGGCGCGGACGCGGGCGCGGCGGCGGGGTGCGGGGGCGGGCGCCGGGGACGTTTCGCTCATGGATCAAGGGTGCCACTCACCACCGACAACCGGACCGGCGCCCGCCCGCTCAGCCCGTCGGGCTACCGGCGGGGTTTTTGGCCGGCCGGCGGGGAAGCGGTGAGGGCATGAGATTCCTCGTACGCGACCGGATCCTCGGCATCGGTGACGACTACTGGATCGAGGACGACCACGGCGACAAGGTCTTCCTCGTCGACGGCAAGGCCATGCGGCTGCGCGACACCTTCGAGCTGAAGGACACCCGGGGCCGGGTCCTGATCGACATCCACCAGAAGATGTTCTCCCTGCGGGACACGATGGTGATCGAGCGGGACGGGGAGGCGCTGGCGAAGATCCGCCGCAAGCGGCTGTCGCTGCTGCGCAACCACTACCGGGTGTCCCTGGTGGACGGCACCGAGCTCGACGTCAGCGGCAAGATCCTCGACCGGGAGTTCGCCGTCGAGTACGACGGCGAACTCCTGGCGGTGATCTCCCGGCGCCTGCTCAGCGTCGTGGACACCTACGGCATCGACGTCGTACGGGAGGACGCCGACCCGGCGCTGCTGATCGCGGTGGCGGTGTGCGTGATCCACCTGGCGGAGAAGGAGCGGGAGGAGCGGCACGCCGGGGCCGCCGAGTAGCCGCCCCGGGGTCCGGGTCCGCTCAGCGGCGCGGCGGCTCCAGGCCCAGCACCCGGTCCTTCAGGGCCGGGAACTGCTCCCGAGTCGTCGCGACCTTCGCCGGGTCGAAGTCCACGGTGAGGACCTCCTCGCCGTGGCCGGCCTCGGCCAGGACCTCGCCCCAGGGGTCGACCACGATCGAGTGACCCGCCTGGGGAACCCCGGCGTGCGTCCCGGCCGTTCCACAGGCGAGCACGAACGCCTGGTCCTCCACCGCCCGCGCCCGGGCCAGCAGCGTCCAGTGCGCGCGTCGGCGCTCGGGCCAGCCCGCCGGGACCACCAGGGTCTCGGCACCGGCGTCGACCAGTCCGCGGAACAGCTCGGGGAAACGGAGGTCGTAACAGGTCGCCAGGCCCAGGGTGGTGCCCGGCAGACGCACCGTCACCAGATCCCGCCCCGCGCCCATCAGCACGGCCTCGCCCTTGTCGAAGCCGAAGCGGTGGACCTTGCGGTAGGCGGCGGCCAGCTCGCCGGTCGGGGTGAACACGAGGGAGGTGTTGTAGAGGGGACCGTCAGGATCACGCTCGGGGATCGAGCCCGCGTGCAGCCATACGCCCGCGTCGCTCGCCGCCTTGGCCATCGCCTCGTACGTCGGCCCTTCCAGCGGCTCGGCCTCGCGCCCGAACTCCTCGAAGGCGAAGGCTCCGGTGGTCCACAGCTCGGGCAGCACGACGAGGTCGGCGGCTCCAGCCTGGCTCCTCACCAGCGAGGCCGCCCGTTCCCGTCGCGATTCGACCGATTCGCCCTCATCCACGGCGATCTGGATCAGCGAGGCGCGCACACTACCACCGTCCTGGCATTCGAGTTGTTCACACGGGCCTACGATCGTCACACGAAAGCACTGCCGGGGTACCCCACAGCAGCGTAACTTGGGGGTCCCCCCTGCTCGAAGCGGAGCGAGAGTCCGGGGGGTACAAACCGCCCGCCGACCGCCGCCGCCTCCCACCGGCAATGCCGCCACAACGAACAACCTGCCCGTGTACCGACCGCCGAGGGGTCCCGTTCCGTGAGTCTGCATCCCACCCTCCAGCCCTACGCCGACGCCTGGACCCACTCCGTCGAGGCGATATCCGAGCTGGTGCAGCCCCTCGTGGAGGGCGAGTGGAACCGGCGGACCCCTTGCCCGGGCTGGTCGATTCGCGACGTGGTCTCGCACGTCATCGGCATGGACTGCGAGGCGCTCGGCGATCCGCGGCCCATCCACTCCCTGCCGCGCGACCTGTTCCACGTCACCAACGAGCACCAGCGCTACATGGAGATGCAGGTCGACGTCCGGCGCCATCACACGGCACCGGAGATGACGTCCGAGCTCGAGTACACGATCATCCGCCGCAACCGCCAACTGCGGAACGAGTCCCGCGACCCCGGGACCAAGGTGCGCGGCCCGCTCGGCACCGAGCTCACCCTCGAAGAGGCCATGCGTTACCGGGCGTTCGACATCTGGGTGCACGAACAGGACCTGCGCGTGGCCCTCGGCCGCCCCGGCAACCTGGACTCGCCCGGCGCGCTCATCGCCCGGGACTATCTGCTCGACGCCCTCCCGGACCTGGTCGCCCAGAAGGCCGACGCCCCGCGCAGCTCGGCGATCGTCCTCGACGTCCACGGTCCCGTGGAGTTCCTCCGTACGATCCGCGTCGACATCCAGGGCCGCGGCACCCTCGAAACGGCCCCCGCCCTGGGCCCGGCCGCGACCCTCACCCTCGACTGGGAAACCTACGTCCGCCTGGCCTGCGGCCGAGTGACCCCGGACACGGTGGCGGACCGCGTGAAGACGGAAGGCGACCCGGACCTGGCGACGGCAATCCTGCGCAACTTCACGGTGACGCAGTAGACGTAGCTGCGGGCAGTCGTGCCTCCCCCAGTGCTTGACGCCTGGGAGGTACCCCCAGGCGGCACGGGTGGGCGCAGCGGCACCCCCCGAGCGGGGCAAGCTCACCCACCCGCCCGCAGCACACCGCACCGCAGCACACCGCCGCACAGCCCACCGCAGCGTCACGCCGGCACGTGCACCGCCTCCACCCGGCTGGCCACCAACCGCTCCCGCTCCCGCCGAGCCGCCCGCTTCCGCAACCGCAGAATCTGGCTCACCCCCACCGCCTGCAACACGAACACGGTGGAGAAGGCGACCCCGTAGTCGTCCCCCGTCGCGTCCAACAGCACCCCGATCGCGAACAGCGTCGTCATCGAGGCCACGAAACCACCCATATTGGTGATCCCCGACGCCGTTCCCTGACGTTCCGCCGGATTCGCCGGCCGCGCGAAGTCGAACCCGATCATCGAGGCCGGCCCGCACGCGCCCAGCACCAGGCACAGCACCACCAGCAGCCACATCGGTGCCCGCTGGCCGGGGTACACCAGCGTGGCCGCCCACAGGGTCGCCGTCGCCGCCACCGTGCCGAGCGCCAGCGGGAGCCGTGCCGTGTGATGCCGGGCGACGATCTGGCCGTAGACCAGGCCGATGCCCATGTTCGACAGCACGACGAGGGTGAGCAGCTCCCCGGCCGTCGCCCGTGACAGCCCTTCGGCCTCCACCAGGAACGGCAGCCCCCACAGCAGCAGGAACACCATCGCCGGGAACTGGGTGGTGAAGTGCACCCACATGCCCAGCCGGGTGCCGGGCTCCCGCCAGGCGGCGAGGATCTGCCGGCGCACATACGCGGCGCCCTGGTGCGGCAGGGGCTCGGGCTCGTGGCCCTCGGGGTGGTCCCTGAGGAAGAGGACCAGCAGCACCAGCACCAGCGCGCCGGCCAGCGCGCTGCCCGCGAAGGCGGGGGTCCAGCCGAACCCGCGCAGCAGCCGGGTCAGCACCAGCGTGGAGACCAGGTTGCCCGCCATGCCGACCAGCCCGGCGAGCTGGGCGACCAGCGGCCCGCGCCGGACCGGGAACCACCGCGAGCCCAGCCGCAGCACGCTGATGAACGTCATGGCGTCGCCGCAGCCGAGCAGCGCGCGGGAGGCGAGCGCGGTGCCGTACGACGCCGAGAACGCGAACCCCAGCTGGCCCGCCGTGAAGAGCACCACCCCCATGCCCAGCACCTTCTTGGTGCCGAGCCGGTCGACCAGCAGGCCGACGGGTATCTGCATGCCCGCGTAGACGAGCAGCTGGAGGATGGAGAAGGTGGACAGCGCGGAGGCGCTCACGTGGAAGCGTTCGGCGGCGTCGAGTCCCGCGACGCCCAGCGACGTACGGAAGATGACGGCGACGAAGTAGACGGCGACGCCGATGCTCCAGACGGCGACGGCACGCCGCCCGCCGGGCGGGTCGCCGGGCAGGCCGACGGCGCCGCGTGCGCCCGAAGACGAACGGGATGAACCTGACGAACCGGACGAGGAGCCGGAGGAGTGACCGGAAGAAGATCCGGAGGAGGAGCCGGGCCCGGAGCTCATCGCACCTCACCCCGCGCCAGGTGGGAGAACCAGCTGACGTGCCGGTGGACGAGACCGACGGCCGCCTCCGCGTCACCGGAGCGCAGCGCGTTCAGGATCTCCTCGTGCTCGGCGAGCGTCTTGGCGATGCGGTCGGGGTGGGAGTGCATGACGGCGACGCCCATGCGCAGCTGCCGGTCGCGCAGTTGGTCGTAGAGGCGGGAGAGGATCTCGTTGCCCCCGCTGCGGACGATCTCGGCGTGGAAACAGCGGTCGGTGACGGCGGCGGCGGCGAAGTCCCCGGCGGCGGCCTGCTGCTTCTGCTTCGCCAGCAGTTCCTCCAGGCGCTCGATGAGCCCGGGCGGTGCGGGTACGGCCTTCCGCGCGGCGTGCTCCTCGACCAGTTGCCGGGTCTCGACGACGTCGGCGATCTCCTGCGCGGAGACCGGCAGGACGAGCGCTCCCTTCTTCGGGTAGAGCTTGAGCAGCCCCTCGACCTCCAGGCGCAGCAGCGCCTCGCGCACCGGGGTGCGGGAGACGCCGACGGCCTCGGCCAGCTCACCCTCGGTCA
This sequence comes from Streptomyces sp. NPDC006393, assembly GCF_040628575.1. Taxonomy (NCBI): domain Bacteria; kingdom Bacillati; phylum Actinomycetota; class Actinomycetes; order Kitasatosporales; family Streptomycetaceae; genus Streptomyces; species Streptomyces sp. NPDC006393. Next base: position 9 of record NZ_JBEXZD010000102.1, on the reverse strand, counting down.
GAAGCGTTC
>NZ_JBEXZD010000101.1:0-31262 GCF_040628575.1 Streptomyces sp. NPDC006393 | reverse complement strand
TCGCCGGCATCGGCGGCTTCGTCTACTTCTGGAAGGCTGAGGAGAGGTACGGCCGTGGCTGAGCGCAGCACCGAGAAGATCCCCACCGTCGTCGCCGACAAGGTCGACATCGTCTACCGGGTCCACGGCACCGGCGCCGGACGCGGCTCCGCGACCGCCGCCCTCAACCGCATCCTGCGCCCGGGGAAGGCCGAGAAGGCGGCGGGCGTGCGCCGGGTGCACGCCGTGAAGAAGGTGTCGTTCGTCGCCTACAAGGGCGAGGCCATCGGCCTGATCGGCACCAACGGCTCCGGCAAGTCCACGCTGCTCAAGGCGGTGGCGGGCCTGCTGCCGGTGGAGAACGGCAAGATCTACACCGACGGCCAGCCCTCGCTCCTCGGCGTCAACGCGGCGCTGATGAACGACCTGACCGGCGAGCGCAACGTCCACCTGGGCGGACTGGCCATGGGCATGTCCCGGGAGCAGATCAGGGAGCGCTACCAGGACATCGTCGACTTCTCCGGCATCAACGACAAGGGCGACTTCATCACCCTGCCGATGCGGACGTACTCCTCCGGCATGGCGGCCCGGCTGCGGTTCTCCATCGCCGCCGCCAAGGACCACGACGTCCTCCTCATCGACGAGGCCCTGGCCACCGGCGACCGTGCCTTCCAGAAGCGCTCGGAGGAACGCATCCGCGAGCTGCGCAAGCACGCCGGCACGGTGTTCCTGGTCAGCCACAACAACAACTCCATCCGCGACACCTGCGAGCGTGTGCTGTGGCTGGAGCGCGGTGTGCTGCGCATGGACGGCCCGACCGAGGAGGTCCTCGCGGCCTACGAGGCCTTCACCGGCGGCAAGTCCTAGGCGGACCTGTCCTTGGGCCCGGCCCGGGTCAGGGGGTCACCTCGTACAGCACCTCGCCGTCCGGCCCGTGGGCCACCGGGCGCAGCCCCCGGGACCGCATCGGCCTGGCGCCGTCCAGCACCCAGCGCACGTCGTAGGTCCGCAGGATGTCCTCGCGGACGGAGGGCGGTGTGTCGCGGGTGTAGTAGCGCTGGACGGCCTTCTGGCGCCGGGCGGTGTCCGGCAGGAAGAACTCCGGGTAGCCGGGGGCGACGGTGTAGGCGCCGTAGGCGGGGATCAGCTGGGCGGCGAAGTCGCGGGCCATGACGACATCGCCGTACCTCACGTACGGGGTGATCCAGTGGTAGTCCGCCCACGGTTGTGTGTAGCGGGCGGCCAGCGCGTCGGGCAGCGCGGCGCGGCCGACGACGTATCCGAGCATTCCGGCCTGGGTCCAGGCGCCCACGGCGAACGCGGCGGCCAGCGCCCAGGCCCAGCGGATCCGCACCGCGCGCCGCCCGCCCTGGACCACGGCCAGCGCGGCGGCCAGCTGGGCGGGGATCAGCGCGGCGGGCAGCGCCCGCCCCCAGGAGTAGTGGCCGCTGACGAAGCCCGCCGCGCACACCAGCGCGCCCAGCAGGAAGAAGACCACCAGCGGGTCCCGGTGGTCGCGCCGCCACCGCGCCCCCAGCGCGGCCACACCGAGCAGCACCAGCCAGTAGCGGCCCGCGAAGTGCTCGTAGAGCGCGCGGTGCACCTGCTCCAGGTCGCCGCCGACCGAGAACAGGGCGAAGAAGTCGTAGTACGGCCACAGCCACAGCACCAGCAGGCCCAGCCCGGCGCCGGCGGCGAGCCTCGGCCACATCCGGCGCGGGGGCCGGGCGGCGATCACCGCGGCGAGAGCGCCCAGCGTGGCGACGACCCCGGTGAACTGGTGGCAGAGCAGGATCACCGCCCACAGCGCCCCGAGCCCGAGCCACACCCCTCGCCCGCCGGGCGCGCGCAGCGCACGGGTGAGCCACGCCCACAGGTGGAAGGCGAGACCGAGGGCGAACACGCTGGGGTACGACACCGTCAGCGCGAGGGAGTTCAGGGCGATGAAGCCGCTCCAGTTGATCAGGACGGTGCCCCACAGCAGGACCAGGCTCAGGGCGGCCAGGGCGGGTGCGGCCCGGTGCGCGCTCAGTGTCCGCGCATACCGCCACACGCCCGTCACCAGCAGCGCCAGCCCGGTGAGCGCGGCCAGTCGCAGCACCACGAAGACCGACCAGCCGCCCGCCCGTGCGAGGCAGCCGAGAAGCACCATCCACGGGGAGTAGTACGGGCTCGGGGAGTCGGCGGCGACGAGCGGATTGCCGGGGTGCAGCAGGCTGTGGCGCAGGCGTTCGATGGTGGCCGCGTGCATGCCCAGGTCTCCGGCCCACGGCAGCCGGGCGATCACCGCGAGCAGCAGGACGACAAGGATCTCGGCGGCGGCACGGGGGGCGAGGGCACGTCTCGCGGCGGCCGGCGGCCGCCGCGCGGCTCTGCCGGCGGGGCGCGCCTCAGGCGGCGCGGCGCGCATCGGGGGCCTGCGCGGCCGGACGGCTCTCCCTGAGGCTCACTGTCATGCGCATCACGCGCGCCACTTTATCCGAATGATCCCGTTTAGCAGGAAAAGGTAAATTCACCGTGCGTCGTGTGCCAGACGGCGGAAAGAGAGCGGAAAGAGAGTGGAAAGAAGACGAGATGAGGGCGCCCCGGGCCCGCTGTCGCGGCCCGGGGCGCCCTCCTTGGGAGCTCGCCGTGTGTGCTACGAGTGCGTCCGCAGCAGCGTGCGCATCGTCCTCATCGCCACCGACAGGTTGGCCAGGTCGAACGCGTCCGAGCCGTGGATCTCCTCCAGCGTGGTGCGGGCCCGCGACAGGATCGGCGCGTTCTTCTGCTCCCACACCTTGAACCGCTGCTCCGGCGTCGAGGTGCCGTTGCCGACGGCCAGCACATCCGCCGTGAGGCCCGCGTGCGCCGCGTACAGGTCCTCGCGGATCGACGCGCGGGCCATGGACTGCCAGCGGTCGGCGCGCGGCAACTCGATGATGCGGTCCATCAGCTGGGTGATGCTGAGCCGGTCGGCGAGGTCGTAGTACACCTCGGCGACGTCCATCGGGTCCTTGCCCATGCGGTCGGCGATCGAGACGATGTCCAGCGCCGGGAAGGCGGAGGAGAACCCGGCCACGCGGGTGGCCAGCTCGTCCGGGACACCGGCGGCGGACAGCTCGTCGTAGACCTGCTGGTACCAGTCCAGGTCCGCGCCGCGCAGCAGCTTGGGCAGCTCGGCCCACACCTGCTCCACCCGGTCGGCGAAGAACTCCACCGTCTCCGTCAGCTGGAGCGGCTGCGGCCGGTTGTTCAGCAGCCAGCGCGTGCCGCGCTCGACCAGACGGCGCGAGTGGAGCCGGATCCGGGTCTGGACGTCGGCCTCGACCTTGTTGTCCAGCGCCTCCACCGCGTCCCACACCGGCGCCGAGCGGAAGATCGCGCGGGCCACGGTCTGCGCCCGGACGATCTCCTCCAGCGACGCGCCGGTCTCCTCCCGCAGCCGGTGCAGATACGTCGTACCGCCGGTGTTCACCGTGTCGTTGACCAGCACGGTCGCGGTGATCTCGCGGTGCAGCGGGTGGCTGTCGATCTGCTCGGCGAACTGCTCGCGCAGCTGGGTCGGGAAGTAGGCGTACAGCAGGGTGCGCAGGTAGGGGTCGTCCGGCAGCGAGGTGTGCAGCAGCTCCTCGCACACCGTGATCTTCGTGTAGGCCAGCAGCACGGCCGTCTCCGGACCGGTCAGACCGTGTCCGGCGGTCAGCCGCTCACGGATCTGGCGGTCGGTGGGCAGGAACTCCAGCGCCCGGTTCAGATGGCCCTCGCGCACCAGGTGCTTCATGAAGCGCTGCTGGGCGTGGAGCATGTCCTTGGACTGGGCGAGCGCGTTGGCGATCGCCGTGTTCTGCGCGTAGTTGTTGCGCAGCACCAGGGCGCCGACCTCGTCGGTCATCTGGGCGAGCAGCTTGTTGCGCTGCTTGACGGTCATGTCGCCGTCCGTGACCAGGCCGTTGAGCAGGATCTTGATGTTCACCTCGTGGTCGGAGGTGTCCACGCCCGCGCTGTTGTCGATGGCGTCGGTGTTGACCTTGCCGCCGGTCTGCGCGAACTCGATCCGGCCCAGCTGGGTGCAGCCCAGGTTGCCGCCCTCGCCGACGACGCGGACCCTGAGGTCCCGGCCGTCGACGCGGATGGCGTCGTTGGCCTTGTCGCCGACGTCGGCGTTGGACTCGGACGACGCCTTGACGTACGTACCGATGCCGCCGTTCCACAGCAGGTCCACCGGGGCCTTGAGGATCGCCCGCATCAGGTCGGCCGGGGTCATCTTGGTGACCTTGTCCTCGATGCCGAGGGCCTCGCGGACGTGCGCGTTGACCGGGATCGACTTGGCGCTGCGCGGGAAGATCCCGCCGCCGGCCGACAGCAGGTCGGTGTTGTAGTCGGCCCAGCTGGAGCGCGGCAGGTCGAACAGGCGGCGGCGCTCGGCGTAGCCGGTGGCCGCGTCCGGGTTCGGGTCGAGGAAGATGTGCCGGTGGTCGAAGGCGGCGACCAGGCGGATGTGCTCGCTGAGCAGCATGCCGTTGCCGAACACGTCACCGGACATGTCGCCGATGCCGACGACCGTGAATTCCTGGGACTGGGTGTCCACGTCCAGCTCCCGGAAGTGCCGCTTGACCGACTCCCAGGCGCCGCGGGCGGTGATGCCCATGCCCTTGTGGTCGTAGCCCGCGGAGCCGCCGGAGGCGAAGGCGTCGCCGAGCCAGAAGTCGTAGGACTCGGCCACCTCGTTGGCGATGTCCGAGAACGTCGCCGTGCCCTTGTCGGCCGCGACCACCAGGTAGGTGTCGTCGCCGTCGTGCCGGACGACGTCCTTGGGGGGCACGACCTCGCCCGCGACCATGTTGTCGGTGATGTCGAGCAGCGCCGAGATGAACATCTTGTAGCTGGCGATGCCCTCGGCCAGCCAGGCGTCCCGGTCCACGCTCGGGTCGGGCAGCTGCTTGGCGACGAAGCCTCCCTTGGCGCCCACCGGCACGATGACGGTGTTCTTCACCATCTGCGCCTTGACCAGGCCCAGGATCTCGGTGCGGAAGTCCTCGCGCCGGTCGGACCAGCGCAGACCACCGCGGGCGACCTTGCCGAAGCGCAGGTGCACGCCCTCCACCCGCGGCGAGTACACCCAGATCTCGTACGCCGGGCGCGGCGCCGGAAGGTCCGGGATGGCCTGCGGGTCGAACTTCATGGAGACGTAGTCGTGCGGCGCGCCCGAGCCGTTCTTCTGGAAGAAGTTGGTCCGCAGGGTCGCCTTGATGACCGTCAGGAAGGACCTGAGGATCCGGTCCTCGTCGAGGGAGGCCACCTGGTCCAGGGCCGCGTCGACCTCTTCGAGCAGGGCGTCGACCAGCTCGTGGCCGGCGCGCTGCCGCTCGGGCGCCATCCGCGCCTCGAACAGGGAGACGAGCACACGGGTGGTGTGGACGTTGTTGCGGAGGGTGTCCTCCATGTAGTCCTGGCTGAAGGTGGAGCCCGCCTGGCGCAGGTACTTGGCGTAGGCGCGCAGCACCATCGCCTGGCGCCAGCTCAGCCCGGCGCTCAGCACCAGCGCGTTGAACCCGTCGTTCTCCGCCTTGCCGGTCCAGGCGGCGGCGAAGGCGTCCTGGAAGCGCTCACGGGCGTCGTCGGCGAGATAGTCGCCGCCGACCTCGAGCGGGACGCGCAGACCGAAGTCGTAGATCCACGCCGTCGTGCGGTCCGCGCAGCGCAGCTCGTACGGCCGCTCGTCGGTGACCTCCACGCCGAGCTGGCTGAGCACCGGCAGGACCCGCGAGAGGGAGACCGAGCCGCCCTTCTGGTAGATCTTGAAACGGCGCTCCTCGGGGGCGGCGCCCACCGGCTCGTACAGGCTCAGCGCGAACGTCTTGTCCTCGCCGAGCTGCTCCAGGTTGACCAGGTCGGCCACCGCGGCGCGCGGGGTGTGGTCGGCCTTGTAGCCCTCGGGGAAGGCGTGGTTGTAGCGGCGCAGCAGCTCGGCGGCGCGCTCCTCGCCGAGTTCGGCGGTCAGCGCCTCGGCGAAGGCGTCGGCCCAGGAGCGGGCGGCCTCCACCAGGCGGGCCTCGATGCGCTCCTTGTCGCTGTCGGACAGCTGCGGCAGCTCGGTGCCCTGCGGGACGCGGACGACGAAGTGCAGCCGGGACAGGATCGACTCGGTGTTCCAGGCCGTGAAGTCGACGCTGGTACCGCCGAGCTCCTCCTTGAGGATGTCGATGATCCGCAGGCGCACGCCCGTGGTGTAGCGGTCGCGCGGGAGGTAGACGAGGGCGGAGTAGTAGCGCCCGTACTCGTCCTGGCGCAGGTACAGCCGCAGCCGGCGGCGCTCCTGGAGGTAGAGGACGGAGGTGACGATCGGCTCCAGCTCGGCGGCCGGGGTCTGGAACAGCTCGTCGCGCGGGTAGGTCTCCATGATCTGGAGCAGGTCGCGCCCGTCGTGGCTGTTGGGCGAGAACCCGGCGAGGCCCAGGACCTCCTCGACCTTGCGGCGGATGACCGGCACCCGGCGCACCGACTCGGTGTACGCGGCGGAGGAGAACAGGCCGAGGAAGCGGCGCTCGCCGACCACCTCGCCCTTGTCGTCGAACTTCTTGACCCCGATGTAGTCCAGGTACGACGGCCGGTGCACGGTGGCCCGGCTGTTGGCCTTGGTGAGCACGAGCAGCTTGTGCTCGCGGGCCTTGGCGCGGGCGTCGGCGGGCAGCCGCTCGAAGGACGGGCTGACCGGATGCTTGTCCTCACCGGCGTGGTGCGGGTCCGAACGCAGTATGCCCAGCCCGGTGCCGGGCACGGCGGCCAGGGAGTCGTCCTCGCGCAGCTGGTACTCGCGGTAGCCGAGGAAGGTGAAGTGGTCGGCGGACAGCCAGTGCAGCAGCTCGCGGGCCTCCTCGACCTGCTGCTCGGGCAGGTCGGCGGGCAGGGTCTCCTCGGGCAGCCCCTCGGCGATACGGGTCGCCGCGTCGCGCATCTTCTCCCAGTCCTCGACGGCCTCGCGGACGTCGGAGAGCACGCGCAGCAGGTCGGCGGTGATCTGCTTCAGGTCGGAGCGGTCGGTCTCGCGGTCGATCTCGACGTGGATCCAGGACTCGAAGTGCGCGTCGTGCGGCAGCGGCTCGCCGGCCGACGCGGTGGGCAGCACCTCGAGGAGCTTGCCGGTCAGGTCGCGGCGGACGACGAACTGCGGGTGGACCACGACGTGGATGCCGCGTCCCTGACGGGTCAGCTCGTTGGTGACCGAGTCGACGAGGAACGGCATGTCGTCGGTGACGACCTCCACGACGGAGTGGCTGCACGTCCAGCCGTTCTCCTCGACGGTCGGGGTGTGCACCCGCACGTTGGCCGTGCCCTGCGGGCGCGTCTCGGCCAGACGGTAGTGGGAGAAAGCGGCTCCGAAGACGTCGACCGGGTCGCGGTCGGCGAGGTCCTCCGGGGCGGTGTGCAGGTAGTAGCGCTGGAGGAACGAGAGTACGGAGTCCCGGTCCGGGGCACCCTCGTCCGTCGTCCCGGTCGGGAGGTGCCCCCCGGCCGGACTGTTCTCAGCTACCCGAGCGGCCCTCTCGAGCAACTCGGCCTTGGCTTCGTCCAGCTTGGTCTGCATTGTCCTCTGGCTCCTGTCGCGCGCCGTTGCGTGACGTTGAAGGAAGTACGGTCTCTTCCCCTTGGGCGTAACGTCCCGGTCCGGGGTGTCCGGTCCCTTCCGACGCTATGCCGCGAGGTGAGATGAGCGGGGGGTTATCGGCCATCTTCGACGCGCCCGACGGATGTGACGCTGCTCTCGGCGGCGCCGCCGGTCGGGGTTGACGCGGCGTCCTGGGGGCCGTCGAGGCCCCGTCCCGCCCGCGAGGACCAGCGACCGCCGCCCGGTCACGGCTGTCGTCCGTGCACACCGGGCGCAGAGCGGAGACTGGGGTGCCCCCGCGACCTATCGCGCTGATCACGCCACAAGGCTATCGCTCTTCACGGGTAACCCGTCATGAGCCGTATGTGTACAAAACCCGGGGTGGAACTTTGACGTTCTGCACAGGGGTGCCGGTGACAAAAACGACGTAGGCCCACACTGGCCGACGCCCGGCGGCGGACAGAGCCACCCCCGGCCGCAGGGGCCCGGAAGAGGCCCGCACAGAGCCGGGAAAGGGCCCGGGCGGGCCGGAAGGCCGGAAGAGGGCCCGGCGCGGGCCGGGAAAGGGCCCGGGCGGGCCGGGAAAGTGCCCGGGCGGGCCGGGAAAGTGCCCGGGCGGGCCGGGAAAGGGTCCGCGCGGGCCGGGAAAGGGTCCGCGCGGGCCGGGAAAGGGTCCGCGCGGGCAGGAAGAGCGTCCGGGCTCAGCCAGGGCAGCCAGGTTAGCCAGGGCATGGCCCGCACCGAGCCGGACACGGCCCGCGCCGGAGCTCGGGCGGAGGCCGGACGGAAGCCGGGCGGACGCCGGGTGGAGGAGGGCATGGCCCGCACCGAGCCGGACACGGCCCGCGCCGGAGCTCGGGCGGAGGCCGGACGGAAGCCGGGCAGACGCCGGGTGGAGGCCGGACGGACGCCAGACGGACGCCGCCCGCATGGGGCTGCACGGGCTTGGTGAGCTGCACGGGCCTGCGGCCGTACGAGTCTGGGGCCGCACGGGTCTGGGGCCGTACGAATCTGGGGCCGCACGGGTCTGGGGCCGTACGAGTCTGGGGTCGCACGGGCCTGGGGCCGCACAGGCCCGGCGCCGCACGGGCCTGGGGCCGCACAGGCCCGGCGCCGCACGGGCCCGGCGCCGCACAGGCCCGGCGCCGCACAGGCCCGGCGCCGCACAGGCCCGGCGCCCTCCGCGTCTCGCGCCGTCCGCGTCTGGCGCCGTCCGGGTCTGGGCCGCAGTCCCGGTGGCGCCTGACGGACCAGCAGCGCCGAGTCGCCCTCAGGACACGGGCGTGCGGGTCACGCCGCGAGGCGGTGGGCCTCGGTGACCGCCTCCCGGAGGGTGTCCACCACCGGCACGCCGGCCTCCTCGAGGCTGGCGCGGCTGTGCGAGCCGCCCGTGTACAGCACCGCCCGTGCCCCCGCGTGCCGTGCGGCCACCGCGTCGTCGGCGGCGTCCCCGATGACCACCGTGCGCGCGGGGTTCACCCTCGCGCCCAGCGCGCCCAGGTGCCGCACCATGTGCTCCGCCTTGCTGCCGCCGGACGGCCCGGTCCGCCCGTCGACCCGTATGAAGTGCGCCTCGATCCCGAAGCCCCGTACCAGCGGGACCAGCTCCTCATGCCCGTACATGCTGAGGATCGACTGGCTGTGCCCGGCCGACGTCCACCCCGTGAGCAGCTCCACCGCCCCGTCGGTCAGCCGGCAGCGGCTCCGGTGCTCGGCGTAGTACCGGTGGAAGACCGTGTCCATGAGCTCCCACTCGGTATCGGTGGGCAGCCGGCCCATCAGCCGCTCGTAGAACTTCGGCACCGGCACGCAGTACAGCGCCCGGTACTGCTCCAGAGTGATCGGCTCCAGGCCGAGTTCGGCGAACGCCGCGTTCGTCGCGCCGATGATCGCGTCGTTGTCGTGGAACAACGTGCCGTTCCAGTCCCAGACGATGTGCGCCCCTGACTGCATCCCCATGCCGGAAAACGTACCCGCCGCCACTGACAATCAGGACCCCTCGCCGAACCCGACCAGGTTCGGGATCTCCTGCGTGGCGTACCACAGCAGCTCGTGGTCCTCGGCCCCGTCCACGACGAACTGCGCGTCGTCGTCCCCGGCGTCCGCCGCGGGCAGCGCCTCGGCCGCCGCGCTCACGTCCGCCTCGGCGTCGTCCAGGTCGGCGTGCACGGCGGCCGCCTCGGCCAGCCGCACCGTCCCCGTCACCCGCACCTCGCCGAGCGCCGCGGGGTCGAGCCCCCGGTCCGGGTCGGCCGCCGCGGCGCCGTCGGGTACGTCCACGGCGACCACGACCCGGCGGCGCGGTGCGTCCGGGTCCGCGGCCAGCAGCCGCAGGGAGGCCAGCGCGGCCCTGCTCAGCGCGGCGTACTCCAGCTCCTCCATGTCGTCGGAGAGGTACCACTCGCGCAGGGCGGGCGTGACGGCGTAGGCGACGAGCGGCCCTGCCCCCAGCTCCCCCGTCTTGTAGGCCTCGGCGAGGCCGGGGAGGGTCAGGGGGACGTAGACGCGCATGGCTGGCCGCTTTCTCGTGTCGGAGGGCTCCGCAGGGCTCCGGGAGACGGCCTTCAGGATACGTGTGGGACCCCTCTTTCGTGCCCACGGCCGCACCCACCGACGCGTCCACCCCACGCCCCGCGTCTCACCCGGTACGCCCCCGCACTCCCGGGCGTTCCCGCGCCCGCCACCACTCGGATGAGTGAATCTGCCGGCCGGCCGCCGGCGGCTCCGCGTTCCTTGCCCGTGCCGAACCGGGTCCCGTACAAGATCCCTACCGGAAGTTACCGCTCGGTAGAGCGACGCACCGCATCACAGAAACGGGGACTCATGAACAAGGTCATGACCAGGGCGCAGCGCCGCCCGGGTACCCGCCCGCCGGGTCGTCTCGACGCACGCCGTCCCGGTGGCGCCCCGCCGCGCACCCCGGGCGGCAGCCCGGCCCGTACGACGAACGGAGGACGCCCACCGGGCTCGCCGCGCGGCGCGAGCCGGGTCCGCACCGCTCCCACCGACAACCGCCCGCCGACCGCCTCCGCCCCCACCCCGGACATCACCTCAAGCACCGCCTCGAGCGCCTCGATCGCCTCGGGTGCATCGGGTGCCTCGGGCGCCTCGAGCATCCCGGCAGCCCCAGAGGGCGCCCACGCCGCTTCCGCCGCCGTCCCCCTCGCCGCCGACGTCTTCGCCGACCGGCTCCTCGCCGTTCTGAGCGGGCAGCGGCCGGTCCACTGGATGCTCCGGCACACCGCCGGCCGTGCCTACGACGAGCTGGCGCGGCTCGCCGAGCGCGGCCCTCTGCGTGCCCGCGGCACCCGTCCCGTGGTGCGCGACATCGGCTACTACGAGCCCCGCCCGGGCGCCGTCGAGGCCTTCGCCCGGATCGGCGCCGGCGAGCAGCTGCGCGCGATGGCCTTCCGCCTGGAGCGGGGCCGCGACCGCCGCTGGCGCTGCACGGCGGTGGAGCTGGGCGCCCGCAGCGTCCCGCGGGCGGCCACCGGATGACGCGAAGGGCCGGGCACCCTCGGGATGCCCGGCCCTTCCCCTGTCACTGCTCGGTCCTACGGTCCGCCGCTCACGGCCTCGTTGCGCGGCGGGGCCGCCGCCGACGGCGCCGCTCGGCACGGCGGCACCGGTCCGGCCGTCACTTCTTGCGGCGGCGACCGCCCTTGGCCTGCTTGCGGCGCTCCGCGCGCGTGAGACCGTCGGCCTCGGAGCGGACCGGCTCGTCGTCGCTGGCGAACTCGCCCTCCACGATGCCGCCCTCACCGTCCACCGTCGGCGCGGAGAAGTGCAGGTCACGCCGCTGCGGCGCGTCCAGGCCCTTGGCCCGGATCTCCGGACGCGCGCCCGCCTGCGCCGGCACCACGTCCTGCGGCTCCTTGTCCAGCGACGGCACGGCGTCCTCGACCGGGACCTCCTCGACCTGCTGCTCGACCTGGACCTCCAGGTTGAACAGGTAGCCGACGGACTCCTCCTTGATGCCGTCCATCATCGCGGAGAACATGTCGAAGCCCTCGCGCTGGTACTCGACCAGCGGGTCCTTCTGCGCCATCGCGCGCAGGCCGATGCCCTCCTGGAGGTAGTCCATCTCGTAGAGGTGCTCGCGCCACTTGCGGTCCAGGACCGACAGCACGACCCGACGCTCCAGCTCACGCATGATCTCGGAGCCGAGCTGGGCCTCACGCGTCTCGTACTGCTCGTGGATGTCGTCCTTGATGGACTCGGAGATGAACTCGGCCGTCAGACCGGCCCGGTCGCCGGCCGCCTCCTCCAGCTCCTCGACGGTGACCTTCACCGGGTACAGCTGCTTGAAGGCGCCCCACAGCCGGTCCAGGTCCCAGTCCTCCGGGAAGCCCTCGGCGGTCTCCGCCTGGACGTAGGCGTCGATGGTGTCGTTCATGAAGTGCTGCACCTGCTCGTGCAGGTCCTCGCCCTCCAGGACGCGGCGCCGCTCGCCGTAGATGACCTCGCGCTGGCGGTTGAGGACCTCGTCGTACTTCAGGACGTTCTTACGGGTCTCGAAGTTCTGCTGCTCGACCTGCGACTGGGCGGAGGCGATCGCGCGCGTGACCATCTTGTTCTCGATCGGAACGTCGTCCGGGACGTTCGCCATCGACATCACGCGCTCGACCATCTGGGCCTTGAACAGGCGCATCAGGTCGTCGCCGAGGGAGAGGTAGAAGCGGGACTCGCCGGGGTCGCCCTGACGGCCGGAGCGGCCGCGCAGCTGGTTGTCGATCCGGCGCGACTCGTGCCGCTCGGTGCCGAGGACGTAGAGCCCGCCGAGCTCCTTGACCTCCTCGAACTCCGCCTTGACCGCCTGCTCCGCCTTCTGCAGGGCGGCGGGCAGGGCCTGCGCCCACTCCTCGATGTGCTCCTCGGGGTCGAGGCCGCGCTGGCGCAGCTCCGCCTCGGCGAGGTCCTCGGGGTTGCCGCCGAGCTTGATGTCCGTACCACGGCCGGCCATGTTGGTCGCGACCGTCACGGCGCCCTTGCGGCCGGCCTGGGCGACGATCTGGGCCTCACGCTCGTGGTGCTTGGCGTTGAGCACCTCGTGCTGGATGCCACGCTTGCTCAACTGCTGCGAGAGGTACTCCGACTTCTCGACGGACGTGGTGCCGACGAGGATCGGCTGGCCCTTCTCGTGCTTCTCGGCGATGTCGTCGACGACCGCCTCGAACTTGGCGACCTCGGTGCGGTAGATCAGGTCCGACTGGTCCTTGCGGATCATCGGCTTGTTGGTCGGGATCGGGACCACGCCGAGCTTGTAGATCTGGTGGAACTCGGCGGCCTCGGTCATCGCCGTACCGGTCATGCCGGAGAGCTTGTTGTAGAGGCGGAAGAAGTTCTGCAGGGTGATCGTGGCGAGCGTCTGGTTCTCGTCCTTGATGTCCACCCCTTCCTTCGCCTCGATCGCCTGGTGCATGCCCTCGTTGTAGCGGCGGCCGGCGAGGATACGGCCGGTGTGCTCGTCGACGATCATGACCTCGCCGTCGATGACGACGTAGTCCTTGTCGCGCTTGAAGAGCTCCTTGGCCTTGATGGCGTTGTTCAGGTAGCCCACCAGCGGGGTGTTCACCGACTCGTAGAGGTTGTCGATGCCCAGCCAGTCCTCGACCTTGGTGACGCCGGACTCGTGGATGGCGACCGTGCGCTTCTTCTCGTCGACGTCGTAGTCGCCGGTCTCCTCGACGCCCTTGAGGGGGTTGCCCGCCTCGCCCTTCTTCAGGCGCAGGACCAGCTTGGCGAAGTCGCCGTACCACTTGGTGGCCTGGTCGGCCGGGCCGGAGATGATCAGCGGCGTACGGGCCTCGTCGACCAGGATGGAGTCGACCTCGTCGACGATGGCGAAGTTGTGACCGCGCTGGACGAGCTCGTCCTTCGACCACGCCATGTTGTCGCGCAGGTAGTCGAAGCCGAACTCGTTGTTCGTGCCGTAGGTGATGTCGCAGCCGTACTGCTCGCGGCGCTGGGCCGGCGTCATGTTGGCGAGGATGCAGCCGACGGTGAGGCCCAGGAACTTGTGGACGCGGCCCATCATCTCCGAGTCGCGCTCGGCCAGGTAGTCGTTGACCGTGACGATGTGGACGCCGTCTCCGGAGAGCGCGTTCAGATAGGCGGGCAGGGTGCCGACGAGCGTCTTGCCCTCACCGGTCTTCATCTCGGCGACGTACCCCATGTGGAGGGCGGCGCCGCCCATCATCTGCACGTCGTAGTGGCGCTGGCCGAGGACGCGCTTGGCGGCCTCGCGCACCGTGGCGAACGCCTCGGGCAGCAGGTCGTCCAGGGACTCGCCGTCGGCGTACCGCTGCTTGTACTCATCGGTGAGGGCCCTCAGCTCGGCGTCGGAGAGGTCGACGAAGTCCTCTTCGATGGAGTTGACCTGGTCCGCGATGCGGTGCAGCTTGCGCAGGATCTTGCCTTCGCCTGCACGCATGATCTTCGTGAGGACGGACACTTGGGTTGGTCTCCTTGCCGGTCGGGCCTGGGACGGTCGGTTTCCATTTGACTTGACTGAGCAACGGCCATCGTATGCGAGGACCCCGCCAAGCCGGGAGGGCCTGCCGCCAGGGCACCCGTCCGTTGCTCCGCTTCGCCTTCACGCTCGTGTTCAGAATCGCCTTCACAGGGGACAACGGCCAGGAGGCGCGGATGGTGCCGCGTCGCCGCCACGAATTGCGCGAATCGTGATCGGCCGCTCACGCGCCGGGAAAACAATGGCGTCCCCCCGCGCCCCCGAGCAGAATCGGCCGATGGAACCCGTCACGCTCACCACGGACCGCCTCGTCCTGCGCACCGTCGGCCGCCGGGACACCGACGCCGTGTACGCCGCCGCGCAGGATCCCGACATCCAGCGCTGGACCACGATCCCCTCCCCCTACCTTCCCGAGCACGCACAGGGCTTCACCGAGCAGATGGTCCCCGACGGCTGGGCCGACGGCTCGATGTTCACCTTCGGCCTCTTCCTCCCCGGGCCGGCCGGGGACCTGGCGGGCATGCTCGGCATCACCAGACGCTCGCTGGGCGAGGCCGAGGTCGGCTACTGGGGGACCAAGGAGCACCGCGGCAACGGCTACGTCACCGAGGCCGTCCGCGCCGCCGCCCGCTGGGCCTTCACCGACGTCGCCGTGGACCGGCTGGAGTGGCGTGCCGAGGTCGGCAACCACGCTTCCCGCGCGGTGGCCGAACGGGCGGGTTTCAGCGTGGAGGGTGTCCTGCGCTCGGCGATCAACAACAAGGGGGTGCGGCGGGACTGCTGGGTGGGCTCCCTGCTGCCGTCGGACCTGGGCCTGCCGTCGACGGCGCCCTACCTTCCCGCCCGCCGGCCGCACGGTGAATGAGCAGGTCGGCGCCCACTGTCAGTGCCGGGTTCTATCGTGCCGAGCATGACCACCGTCCCGCGTCCCGCCTTCGACCTCTCCGCGGACGAAGCCCGCCGCATCGCCCTGCGCGCCCAAGGCCTCCTCGGCGCCCCCGACCGCAGGTCCGGGGTCCGCGGCGTGCTGCGCCGCCTGGGCGCAGTCCAGCTGGACACCATCTCCGTGCTCGCCCGCTCCCACGAGCTCATCCCCTACGCCCGCCTCGGCGCGACAGGCCGCAAGACGGTCGAGAACGCCTACTGGAAGACCAAATCCGTCGGCACGCCTCCGGCCCACGGATCCGCCGGCACCACTCCGGCCCACGAATCCGCCGGCGCGCCTCCGGCGCGACCCAACGCCTTCGAGTACTGGTCGCACGCCGCGTGCATCCTGCCCATCGAGGAGTGGCCCCACTTCGCCTTCCGCCGCCGCGCCTACCGCAACCGCCCGCACTGGAACCACGAGCTGCCCGACGGTGTCTACGACCAGGTCGTCAAGCAGCTGACCACCGAGGGGCCGCTGACGGCCACCGAGCTGGGCGGGGCCAAGCGGACCAGCGAGTGGTGGGACTGGTCCGGCGCCAAGGTCGCCGTCGAGCGGGCCCTGATGTACGGCGAGGTGGTCTGTGTCGAGCGCCGCGGCTGGAAGCGGGTGTACGACCTCGCCGAGCGCGCCGTCCCCGCGGACCTGCTGCACGACGAGCTGGACGACACCGAGTGCCTGCGCCGCCTGGTCGGCCTGGCGGGGAAGTCCCTGGGCGTGGGCACGCGCGCGGACATCGCCGACTACCACCGTCTCAAGGGCGAGCAGGTCGACGCGGTGATAGCGGAGTCGGGCCTGGTCCCGGTCACGGTGGAGGGCTGGGGGAAGCCGGCCTGGGCGGACCCGGCGGCGCTCGCGGCACCACCGCGCGGCCGTCACCGCACCACGCTGCTGTCCCCCTTCGACTCCCTGATCTGGGAGCGGGCGCGCACGGAGCGGATCTTCGGCTTCAGTCACCGCCTGGAGGCCTACGTCCCCCGGCCCAAGCGGGTCTACGGCTACTTCGCGATGCCGGTGCTCGCCGGGGGCCGGCTCGTCGGCCGGGTGGATCCCGCCCGTGAGGGCCGCACCCTCGTGGCCAAGCAGGTCACCCTGGAGGACGCCAGGTCCGTGCCCGCCGTCGCCCAGGCGCTCCTCGAGGCGGCGAGCTGGGTGGACTGCACCGACGTCCGGGTGGAACGGGTGGAGGCTCCCGAGCTGCGCGAGCCCCTCGCCCGGGAACTGGCCCGCGCCCTGGCCTGAACGCGTACCGGCCTGAGCGCGTACCGGCCTGAAGCCTCAGCGGATCTCGAGGATCTTCTCCCGCATCGCGTACACCACCGCCTCCATCCTGGAGTGCAGCTGAAGCTTCTCCAGGATGTTGCGGACGTGGTTCTTCACGGTGTTCTCGGAGATGAACAGCTCCTTGGCGATGTCCCGGTTGTTCATCCCGGTGGCCACCAGCTTGAGGACCTCCAGCTCCCGGTCGGTCAGCCGGGGCGCGGGCACCAGGCGGCGCTCGTCGGTGCGCTGGATCATCGACTTGAACTCGGTGAGCAGCTTGGAGGCCATGGACGGGCTGATCTGCGACTGGCCGTCGGCCACCGCGCGGATGGCGGTGGCCACCTCGTCCGTGGAGATCTCCTTGAGGAGGTAGCCGGTGGCGCCCGCCTTGATGGCGTCGTAGAGGTCGGCCTCCTCGTCGCTGATCGTCAGCATGATGATCTTGGCGCTGGGGGCGACCTCCTTGATGGAGGTGCACGCCTCGATCCCGCCCCGCTTGGGCATGCGCACGTCCATCAGCACGATGTCGGGCAGCAGGTCGGCCGCCTTGTCGACGGCCTCGGCGCCGTCGCCCGCCTCACCGACGACCTGGATGTCCTCCTCGGCGGCGAGCACGATCTCCAGGCCGCGGCGGAAGAGGGCGTGATCGTCCACGACAAGGACTCTGATCGGCTCCTTGCGGGACGCACCCACCTCCGGGCCCATGCCGACGACACCGCCGTCGGCATCCTCGTCCCGGATCGGTCCGAAGCTGTCCGTCATCGTTGTTCCTCCCCCTGAGGCTGTGGCCTGGTGTGCGGTGCCATGGCCAACCCAAGGCAACGGCCCATCGGTTGAGCCGTTGCGGCCATGATTCCATGTCCGGCCGACACTGCGGTGACCAAGCGGTGCGCGAAGGGGTCGCACGCCGGTGCCCCTGGGGGCGCACACGCGCGCTCCAGGGGCACCGGCGCAGCCGTCGGCCGGGTGGGTCAGCCGCCGAGTGTGCCGCCCGCCTCGGGAGAGTTCTCCTGAGTGATCATCGTGTCCGTCCTGAGGTGGATCACGCCGTAGTCGTAGGCGTGCCGCCGGTAGACGACGCTGGGTTCCTTGGTCTCGGAGTCGACGAACAGATAGAAGTCGTGTCCGACCAGCTCCATCTCGTAGAGCGCCTGGTCGAGGGTCATAGGAGCGGCGACGTGGGTCTTCTCGCGGACGATGAGGGGCCCCTCCCCCTGCACCTCCAGCGAGCCGACCTTCTTGGTGGGCACCTGGCCTTCGTCCGCCGCGGCGGTCAGTCCGCTGCCGTTCAGCACCGCCGCGCCCGGGACGTGATCGGCGACCTCCGCCGCCGGGATCCGGCGCGCGCCACGGCGCGAGAAGCGCTTGTCGTGCTGCTTGCGCAGCCGGGTCCCCAGCTTTTCCGCCGCCAGGTCGAGCGCCGCGTACGGGTCGCTGGCCGCTGCCTCCGCCCGGATCACCGGACCGCGGGAGCGGAGCGTGATCTCCACTCGGTCGCTACGGTCGGCCTGTCGGGGGTTGGGCTCCTTGGACACCTCGACGTCGAGGCTGATCACCTTGGCATCGAGCTTCTGGATCTTCTCCAGGTTCAGCTTCTCGGCCACGTGCTTGCGGAACCGCTCGGGCACCTCGGTCTTGCGGCCCTTGACGACGATGTCCACGCAGAACTCCGTTCCCGGATCGCCCCGCTGCGTCGGCGGAGCATCTCCCTTTCGCACCCGGTTCCGGTGACGTCCGGAACCTCGGACTCGGTGACGTCCACCTCCTCCTCCCCCGTGGGCGAGATCTCCACCCTGCCGGTCGGGTGATTCTCGGGAAACCCGCGCACCCGCAAACCGCGAACCCGCGGCACGGCACTCGGATATGACGGGAACGGCCTGCGCCTTTCCCTCACACCCGAACATATCTCGCCCGGCCGGATGGCGTCACCCTCTACCGCGGCGTACCTCCGTTCAGGTGAATTGACTCTTTCATTACCTGCGACGACGGAAGTTCGAGGTCAGTTCCGGCCCAATTCGAAGGATTCCGGCGAGGCCGCGACGACGGCCGCGCAGAGCACGTGACCGGCGCCGTACGCACCCGCCAATTCCGGTGCCTCGTACACCGGGTTCCCCTCCTTCCGTGGTGATGCCGCGTTTCGTTCTCCCATCTCTTCCCGGGCCCGCGCCCCGTACACAGCCGATGTCACCGCCCGCGCCGCCTCGCTCAGCGAGGCGCCCGTCGTCATCAGGTCGTCGACCAGCACCACCGGCCCGTCCCGCAGCAGCCGGGCGCCACCGGCGGCCGCCTCCAGCGCGTCGGCGAGGTTCTCCAGCCGCTGCCGGGAGCCCAGCCCCGACTGGTCGGCCACGGCGCGCCGCTGGCGCAGCACGGCGACCACCCGGACCGGCGTCCCGGACCGGCGCAGCTCACCCGCCGCCGCGAGCGCGATCCGACGGGCCGGATCATGCCCGCGGGCCCGCACCGCTCCACGCGCGGACGGCACGGGCACGAGCAGCACAGGCCGACCGCCCCGCACGGGCCGACCGCCCCGTGACCCGGGACCACCACCCCCGGGTCCCGCCGGGTACCCACCAAAGGCGCCATTGTTCAGCCCCGCCCGCACCGCACCCGCCAGTGCCGCTCCCAGCGGGGCCGCGAGGGTCAGGGCGCCCCGTTCCTTGTGGGCGAGGAGGGCCGCCCTCACCTCGTCCGCGTAGGCGGCCGCCGCGTGCACGACAGGCAGGCCGGGCGGCTCCGGCACCGGTCGCACCCGGCGCGGCGCGGATCCGTCGAGGGCGGCACGGCACTCGGGACAGAGCACCGAGCGCGGCCTGCCACAGCCTGCGCACTCGGCCGGAAGTACCAGGTCGGCAAGGTCCTGCCACCACCCGCGCATGACTCCACTGTGCCCGCGACGCCCGGCCCCGGCCACCCCTGTGGACAACGGACGGCGGTCGCCTGTGGACAACTCGGCCCAGGGCCTCCGGCGCTTCACTCACACGCGTGAGACAAGGCTCCGGAGCCCAAGCTCCCGCCCGTCCCCCGGATCACCACCCGGGCACCCAGTCACCTCACCCGGTGACGCCGTCAGCCGGGATAGACCGGCGCCGACCCGTCCTTGACCACCTTCTGCCACTGCGCCCCGGCCGGCATCCGGACGATCCCGTCCTCCGAGTACGCCACCAGCGGCAGCTGCTCGTCCTCGGACGCGGCGATCGACTTCACGCCCGTGAGCGCGGCGGGCGCGGGACCCTCCGGCGTCGATCCGTCGACCTGGACGTACCGCATCGTCTGCACACCGCCCTGTTCGCGCCCGGCCACCACGAGCCGGCTGTCGCCCGCCCACGACATGGTCGTCACATCCTCCAGCTCGGGCGCCGCGGACCGCAGTTCGAGCACCGACACCACCGGCCGGTCCCCATTCCTGTCGTCCCGCTCGATCCGCCCGATGAGCAGCGACTTGCTGTGGTCCTCGTGCTCCACGACCAGCGCGATCCGCACCCCGTCGGCGGCCACCCGCACCGCGTCGATGCGTCCGTCCAGCCCGGGGACCCGCACCTCGAGCGGCGCGCCCGTGCCCTGCTCCAGCACCATCAGCCGCGGCCGGGCCGGGTTGCGGTCGGCGACCCACAGGTCACCGCGCGCGTCCCAACTGGGCGGCGTCAGCCGGTCGTTCTCGGTCTTTCCCTGGCTCTGCACCACGGGGTCGCCGAGCGCGCCGCCGGACACCAGCGAGCCGACGAACAGCGACCTCCGGTCGTAACCGACCGCGGCGGCGGTGCGCTCGTCCCATGACACCGCGGCCGAGCTGAACTTCTGGACGCCCTCTCCCAGCGCGCCCGGCACCGGGTCCGCCTGCGTACCGGTACTGCCTCCGAAGATCCGCACCAGGCGCTGCCTGTCATCGAGGAAGTACAGGTACTCGGGGCGCTTCGTCGAGCCGCGCGTGGCGACGTCCTCGGCCCCCTCCTTGTCGAGCGTGCACATCGTGGTGCCGTCGGCCCGCTGCAACGCCACCGCGTCCACGGTGGGCGTCAGGTTCCGCAGCGTGAACAGCAGTTGGGTCGCCATCTCCCCGCACTGGTGCCGTCCGGCCCGGGACGCCTTCTGGTTGAGCGGCACCGTCAGCTTGTTCTGGTCGTCGGGGGTCAGCGCGGTGACGCCGTCGCGCAGCGCCGTACCCGTCGGGAAGCTCGACCTGACCACCGGCTCGAGCCAGTGCGTGGGCCCCTTGAGGACGGAACGCACCATCTGCGTCATCGCGTCCACCCGCCGCCGCACGTATACGGGGTCGGCGACGGCCGTCACCGGCGTCCCCGCCGTCTCGGCCCCGGCGTTGGAGGCGAAGTAGTACTTGTTGACGGACACGTAGTTGCGCTGGAAGTCGGACTGCCCCATGACGACGCCCTGGGGCACCACGTCGATGCGCCACTGGCCGCTCTTCTTGTTCCGCGTCAGATGCACCGGTTGGCTGTACTGGCCGCCGAGAGGCGCGTACGACTGCTGGTCGTCCACCCGGGCCACCTTGCTCCCGGTCAGCGTGAACCCGAAGGTGTCGGTGTCGTCGCGTCCCGATGTGCGGTCGGCCTGAGGGTTCGGCCCGTTGGCCAGCACCGTGGTGGAGTCGTCCGGCCGCCAGTTCCGCGCGGCCTCGCCGGTCAGATACTGGCGCGCCGTCGCGTACTGCGGGTCGTCGCTGGTCAGCGCCTCCAGGAAGCCCTGAAGGATCTCCGACGGCGGGGCGTTGTCCCGGGGCGGCATGGCGAACACCCGTACCTCTGTGTCCTGCCGTGGGGTGGACTCCACGTCACGCAGATCCCCGCTGTCGGGCATCGAGGCACAGCCCGCCAGCAGGACGACCCCACAGGCGGCGTACGCCACCGCGCGCAACGGCCGACGCCGCGCGCCCCCCTCGCGGTCAGCGCCCACGAAATGCCTCCCCTTGCTGCTTCGGCTCCCGTGCCCCGGCTCCCTCCGGGTCCGCGGAGCTCGCGGTCTCGTCACCCGCCGGATCCACGGCGGGCGCGCCCGCCCGCGCGGGTGCGGACGTGGACGTGGTGTCCGGCCGGCGCGTGCCCGAGGCGGGCCGGGGCACCACGCGTGCGCCGCTGCCGGGCAGCGCCGTCGGATCGGCCGTGGGGGTCACGGTGGTCTGCCGGGCGGCTATCGGGTCCCTGCCGTCCCGGCCCGGCAGCGCCGTCCGGTCCCCGGCCTGCGCGGGCACGGTGGCCAGTTTGTCGCCACCGCGCGACGGACCGGCGTCGTCGAGTCCCTGGTTGCGGCGCGAATCCTTGGGTTCCAGGGGTATCGGCGAGCCCCGCAGCGGCTCGTCGGCGGTCCTCGGCAGCGTCAGCCGGAACTGCGATCCGCCGCCCGGCTCACCCCACGCCTGCAGCCAGCCGCCGTGCAGCCGGGCGTCCTCCAGGGCGATCGACAGGCCCAGGCCCGTACCGCCGGTGGTACGCGCGCGTGCCGGGTCGGCCCGCCAGAAACGGCTGAAGACGCGGGTCGCCTCGCCCGGCTTGAGCCCGACACCGTAGTCACGCACGGCGACGGCGACCGCGCCGCCCGCCGCGGCGAGCCTGACGACGACATCCCGGCCCTCGCCGTGCTCGACGGCGTTGACGACGAGGTTGCGCAGCACGCGCTCCACCCGCCGCGCGTCGGCCTCGGCGACCACGGGCTGCTGGTCACCGACGACACGTATCCGCGTGCCCTTGCGCTCCGCGAGCGGCTCGGCGCCGCTGACCACGCGCCGTACGACGTCACGCAGATCGATCGGCTCGGCCTCCAGGGCCGCCGCGCCCGCGTCGAAGCGGCTGATCTCCAGCAGGTCCGCCAGCAGCGACTCGAACCGGTCCAGCTGGTCGGCGAGCAGTTCCGCCGACCGCGCGGTGACGGGGTCGAAGTCCTCGCGGGCCTCGTGGATGACGTCGGCGGCCATCCGCACGGTCGTCAGCGGGGTACGCAGCTCGTGCGAGACGTCGGAGACGAACCGGCGCTGCATCCGCGACAGGTCCTCCAGCTGGTTGATCTTCAGCTGGAGGTTCTGCGCCATCTTGTTGAAGGCCTCGCCCAGGCGGGCGATGTCGTCCTCGCCGGTGACCTTCATCCGCTCCTGGAGCCGCCCCGCCGACAGCCGCTCGGCGATCCCGGCGGCCATCCGCACCGGCGTGACCACCTGCCGCACCACCAGCCAGGCGATCGCCCCGAGCAGCACGACGACGAACAGACCGGCCGTCGCCAGGGTGCCCTTGACCAGGCTCAGCGACTTCTCCTCCTGACTCAGCGGGAAGAGGTAGTACAGCTCGTACGGGTCGCCGTTGGGGTCGTTGACCTGCTTGCCGATGACGAGGGCGGGCTGGGGCTTCTTGTCGGTGTCCTTGTAGATGATGCGGGTGTAGCTCTGCGCGGCGGTCATGCTGCTGTTGATCCGCGCCCGCAGGTCCTCGGGGATGCTCCCCGTCGGGTCCACGCCGCCGGAGGCGCGCGGGCCCCGCCCGCCGTTGCCGTTGTCGTCCGCGGGCAGCGTGACGACGTCGAAGGCGCCCTGGCCGCCGCTGGAGAGAGACAGCACCAGCTCGCTCATCCACGAGATGACGTTCTGGGGGGAGTGGCCGTCCGCGGGGGCGCCGCCGTCGTCGCCGGTGCCGGTCGCCGCCTGGTCGGCATTCTGCTTGGCCACGGCGAAACCGCCGGTCGCCTGGCTCTGCGACGCCTTCACCTTCGCCTCGAGCAGGCCGTTGCGCACCTGCCCGATGACGACGAAGCCCAGCAGCAGCACCACGCCCAGCGACATCAGCAGCGTGGTCGCGACGACCTTCAGCTGGATGTTGCGCCGCCACAGCCGCATCACGGGCAGCAGCGGCCGGCGCACCCAGCGCAGCAGCAGGCGCAGGACCGGGCTGCCCTGCACTCCGCCGTTCAGCAGCCCACCCTCAAGGAAACGTCCCCAACGAGAGCCCGCGCTCTTCCGGCCGACAGGCCGCCCCGCGCGGGCCCCGGTCCGACCGGGGGCCGAAGCGGCACTGTCCCCGGACATGTCAGCTCGGCCCGGCCTTGTAGCCGACACCACGGACGGTCACCACGATCTCCGGCTTCTCCGGGTCCTTCTCCACCTTGGAACGCAGCCGCTGCACATGCACGTTCACCAGACGCGTGTCGGCCGCGTGACGGTAGCCCCACACCTGCTCGAGGAGCACCTCGCGGGTGAACACCTGCCAGGGCTTGCGGGCGAGGGCGACCAGCAGGTCGAACTCCAGCGGGGTCAGCGCGATCGACTGCCCGTCCCGCTTCACGGAGTGCCCGGCCACGTCGATGACCAGGTCACCGATGGCCAGCTGCTCCGGCGCGGGCTCCTCCGACCGGCGCAGCCGCGCCCGGATACGGGCCACGAGCTCCTTCGGCTTGAACGGCTTCACGATGTAGTCGTCGGCGCCGGACTCCAGGCCCACCACGACGTCGACGGTGTCGCTCTTGGCCGTCAGCATCACGATCGGCACCCCGGACTCGGCCCGGATCAGCCGGCACACCTCGATGCCGTCCCGCCCGGGCAGCATCAGGTCCAGCAGCACCAGATCGGGCTTGGTCTCCCGGAAGGCCGCCAGCGCCTTGTCGCCGTCGGCAACGAAAGACGGCTCGAAACCCTCGCCACGCAGCACGATCCCGAGCATCTCGGCCAGTGCGGTGTCGTCGTCGACGACAAGGACTCGTCCCTTCATAAACGACATCATCCCATTCTTGTAACGGTGGCGAAGATCCAGGTGAGGCAGCTCACTGGCCTGTGACGATAGTCGTACCGAGCCGTCACTGTATGCCTCTGCCGCCTTGGACAGCGAACGGGACGGGTGACGAGGTCCTAACCGACCGTCGCCTGCCGCGAGCGGGCGCACAGCTCGGCCAGGCCCTTGGCGGTCACCGGGGACACCGTGCCCTCCTCGGTGACGATCGCGGTCACCAGCTCGGGCGGGGTCACGTCGAACGCCGGGTTGTAGGCCGGGGTGCCGAGAGGCGCGACCGGGATGCCGCCGCCCGCTCCCATGACCGGAACCTGCGGGGCGACGAGCTCGGTCACCTCGTAGCTCGGCCGCTGCTCGACCTCGATGGAGGCTCCGTCCGGGGTCTCCAGGTCCACCGTCGTCACCGGGGCGACCACGATGAACGGCACATGGTGGTAGCGGGCGAGCACCGCGAGCGGATAGCTGCCCACCTTGTTCGCCACCGAGCCGTCCGCCGCGATCCGGTCCGCGCCGATCAGCACCGCGTCCACCTCGCCCGCCGCGAACAGCGAACCCGCCGCGTTGTCGGTGAGCAGGGTGTACGCCAGGTCGTTGCGGGCCGCCTCGTACGCCGTCAGCCGGGCCCCCTGGAACAGCGGCCTCGTCTCGTCCACCCACAGCCGCCGCAGCCGTCCCGCCCGGTGCGCCGCGAGCGCCACCGCGAACGCCGTCCCCTCCCCGCCCGACACCAGCGACCCGCTGTTGCAGTGCGTCAGGACCCGGTGCCCGCCGCCGGGCAGCAGCTCGTCCAGCAGCGCCAGCCCGTGCTCGGCCATCCGCTCGCTGGCCCGGGCGTCCTCCTGGTGCAGCTGCCGTGCCGCGGCCAGCGCCGCCGGCGCGGCCTGCCGGGGATCACCGGTCCTGGCGAGCGCGGCCCGGTAGGCGGACTGCGCCCGCTGCACCCCGACCGACAGGTTCACCGCGGTGGGTCGGGCCGCCGCCAGCACGGTCGACGCCTCG
This sequence comes from Streptomyces sp. NPDC006393, assembly GCF_040628575.1. Lineage (NCBI taxonomy): Bacteria > Bacillati > Actinomycetota > Actinomycetes > Kitasatosporales > Streptomycetaceae > Streptomyces > Streptomyces sp. NPDC006393. The sequence continues at coordinate 6,315 of NZ_JBEXZD010000101.1, read as the reverse complement.
TCCACGTCGAAGCCGCGTGCGGCGGCGAGCGCGACACCGTACGCCCCGGCGATGCCGAGCAGCGGCGCCCCGCGCACGGCCAGCGACCGGATGGCCTCCACCAGCGCGGACGCGTCCGTGCACACCAGCTCCATCTCCTCGGCGGGCAGCCGCGTCTGGTCCAGGAGGACCACGACCGGCCCCTCGGGCGGCTCCTCCCAGCGGATGACCGGGATCCCCGCCTGCCGGTTGTCACCACGGGTCTGCGCGTACTGATCAGCCATGCCGTCAGTGTTCCCCGTATCGCGCGGACAATGGAAGGCACACAGCCCCTACCGTGGCAGGTCACCCGAACACCACCCCATGGCACGATGGCTGCCAACCTGGAGCCGCGACCGCGGACGGGCACCGTGAAGGAGCGACGATGAAAGACACTCCGGGCTGGGCCTCGCCCGGATCCGCCCCGTCCGACGGGCAGGAGACCGGCGCGTCCGGCCCTGCCGACGCCGCCGGCCGACCCGACCCCGCGCAGCCGGCACAGCCCGGTCAGCCCGCGGACCGGCCGGGCACCCAGCCGCAGAGCCCCGGCATGAAGTGGTCCAAGGAGCAGCCGCCGCCGGGCCAGTGGTCCGCGCCCACCGGCGCACCGGCCCCCGGCCAGACCCCACCGCCGCCGCCTCCGGGCCCCGGCTGGGGCACCCCGCCGCCGCCCCCCGGCGGCTACGGCGGTCCAGGGGGCGGCGGATGGGGCGGCCCGGGACACGGCGGTCCCGGATACGGCGGCCCTGGATACGGCGGCCCCGGCGGCTACGGCGCCTGGGGCGGCGGATGGGGCGGCCCGCCGCCCGCCGCCAAGCCCGGCGTGATCCCGCTGCGCCCGCTCGGCGTCGGCGAGATCCTCGACGGCGCGGTCTCCATGATGCGCACCCACTGGCGCACCGTGCTGGGCATCTCCCTCGTCGTCGCGGTCATCACCGAGATCATGACGATCCTGGTGCAGCGCATGGCGCTCCAGAACACCGTCGACAGCGACGCCCTCGACGACCCGAACGCCTCTCCCCGCGAACTGTTCCGGGCCATGGGCGACGCCCTGCTGGGCTCGGGCGTCCTCTTCGTCGTCTCCCTGGTCGGCACCGTCCTGGCCACGGCTCTGCTCACGACGGTCACCAGCCGCGCGGTGCTCGGCCGGCCGGTCACCGTCCGCGAGGCCTGGCGCGACGCCCGTCCCCAGGTGCTGAGGCTGGCCGGGCTGATCCTCCTGCTGCTGCTCATCGGCATCGGCGTCCTCGCCGTGGGCCTGCTGCCCGGCATCCTCGTCGCCGTGTCCGGCTCGCCCGTCGGCGGCACCGCGCTCGCCGTCCTCGGCGCCCTGGCCGGCGGTGTGGTCGCCGTGTGGCTGGCCGTCCGCTTCTCGCTGGCCTCGCCCGCGCTCATGCTCGAGAAACAGGGCATCAAGAAGGCCATGTCCCGCTCGGCCAAGCTGGTCCGCGGCTCCTGGTGGCGGGTCTTCGGCATCCAGCTGCTGGCCGCGCTCATCGTGGGCATCATCTCGGCGATCATCGTGATCCCCTTCGGCCTCATCGCCGCGGCGTTCAGCGACGGCGGCGTCTCGGGCCTGTTCGACGGCAGCACCGACCTCGGCTGGACCTACCTGATCATCAGCGGGATCGGATCGGTGATCGGCTCCCTGATCAAGTTCCCGATCTCGGCCGGTGTCACCGTGCTCCTCTACATCGACCAGCGCATCCGCCGCGAAGCACTCGACCTCGAGCTGGCCCGCGCCGCCGGGATCCAGGACCGCGGCTCCGGCACACCGGCCTCGGGGAGCTGATGCCGTGAGTCTGCCGGGGGGAGTTCTCACAGCACTGCCCGCGCTGCCACGCGCGGCACACACAGGCGTACGCACGCTGCTCCGCACGGGCGGCGGATCCGCCGTCCAGGCGCAGCCGAGCCCCGGCGAACCGCCCGTGACCATCCCGCGCGACCCCGCCCGGGAGGCGGCCCGCCGCGAGCTGTCCAAACGCATGTACCACGAGAACGACCCCGGCGTGCTGCAACGCGCCCTCGACCACTTCTGGAACTGGGTCGGCGACCTGTTCGACTCCGCCTCGGCCGCGAGCCCCGGCGGGACCGTCGGCCTCGTCGTCGTCATCGTGGCCGTCCTCGCGGTGCTGGGCGCCCTGTGGTGGCGGCTGGGCACCCCGCACCGCACCCTCGCCTCCACCCCCGCACTGTTCGACGACCGCCCCCGCAGCGCCGCCGAACACCGCGCGGCCGCCGAGGCCCACGCCGCCCAGGGCCACTGGAACCAGGCCGTACAGGAACGCATGCGTGCCCTCGTCCGCTCCCTGGAGGAACGCGCCCTCCTCGACGTACGCCCCGGCCGCACCGCCGACGAGGCCGCCGCCGAGGCCGGCCGCTCCCTGCCGGCGCACACCGACCGGCTCCGCGCCGCCGCACGGGACTTCGACGACGTCACATACGGCGGCCGCCGGGCGACCGAGCAGTCGTACCACCGCATCGCCGAACTCGACCGCGACCTGGAACGCACCAGGCCGCAGCAGAGCAGCAGCGACCAGAGCACGGCCCCCACCGCCCACCAGGGAGCCGCCGGATGACCCACGAGGCCACCACCACGGCCACGGCCCCGCCCTCGGCCCCCTCGACCTCGGTGTCCCCCACCGCCCGCCAGGTCTGGACCCGCGGGCGCGGCATCCTGCTCGCACTCGTGGTCCTCCTCGTCGCGGGCATCGCCATGGCCGCACTCCGCTCCGGCGACCGGCACGGACGTCTGGACCCGCGCTCCGCCGACCCCTACGGCAGCCGCGCCGTCGCCGCCCTCCTCGCCGACCACGGCGTGTCCACCCGCGTGGTCACCACCCTCGACCAGGCGCGCGCCGCGACCGGCCCCGACACCACCCTGCTCGTCGCCGTGCCCGACCTGCTGACCCACCACCAGCAGTCCCAGCTGCACACCGCGACCACCGCCTCCGGCGGACGCACCGTCCTCATCTCCCCCGACACCCCCTCCGTCACCGGCCTCGCCCCCGGCGTCACCGCGGACCCCGCACCCGGCTTCGACACCACTCTCGCCCCCGACTGCTCCCTGCCCGCGGCCCGCCGCGCGGGCACCGCGGAGACGGGCGACGGCGTCCGCTACTCGACCACTGTCCAGAACGCCGACTCCTGCTACCCCAGCGACGGCTTGCCCACCCTGCTGCGCATCCCGCACACCGCACACGGCGGCGACACCGTCCTCCTCGGCGCGCCCGACATCCTCTACAACGACCGTCTCGACAAGCAGGGCAACGCCTCGCTCGCCCTCCAACTCCTCGGCTCCCGCCCCCATCTGGTCTGGTACCTCCCCTCGCTGACCGACGACTCCACCCAGGACACCGGCGAGCGCGGCTTCTTCGACCTGCTGCCCTCCGGCTGGCTGTGGGGCACCCTGCAACTCTTCATCGCCGCCGCCCTGGCCGCCCTGTGGCGGGCACGCCGGTTCGGCCCCCTGGTGCCCGAGAAACTCCCCGTCGCGATCCGCGCCTCCGAAACCACCGAAGGCCGCGCCCGCCTCTACCGCAAGGTCAACGCCCGCGACCGCGCCGCCGCCGCTCTTCGCTCCACCACGCGCACCCGCCTCGCCCCCCTGGTAGGCATCCCCGTCACCCAGGCGCACACGCCCGAGGCCCTGCTCCCCGCCCTGTCCGGCCGGCTCGACACCGACGGACAGACCCTGCACGACCTCCTCTTCGGCCCGCCGCCCGGCGACGACGCGGCCCTCGTCTCCCTCGCCGACCGACTCGACGCCCTCGAAAGAGAGGTACGCCGTCCATGATGGACCCGACCACTGACAACGCCGGGCACACCGGGGACGCGGCCGGCGCCCGCGCCTCCCTGGAAGCCCTGCGCGCCGAGATCGCCAAGGCCGTGGTCGGCCAGGACCCCGCCGTGACCGGCCTCGTCGTCGCCCTGCTCTGCCGCGGCCACGTCCTGCTCGAAGGCGTCCCCGGAGTCGCCAAGACCCTCCTGGTCCGCACCCTCGCCGCCGCCCTCGACCTGGGCACCAAGCGCGTGCAGTTCACTCCCGACCTCATGCCGAGCGACGTCACCGGCTCCCTGGTCTACGACACCCGCACCGCCCAGTTCTCCTTCCAGCCCGGCCCGGTCTTCACCAACCTCCTCCTCGCCGACGAGATCAACCGCACCCCGCCCAAGACCCAGTCGTCACTGTTGGAAGCCATGGAGGAACGCCAGGTCACCGTCGACGGCACCCCGCGCCCGCTCCCCGAGCCCTTCCTGGTCATCGCCACCCAGAACCCCGTCGAGTACGAGGGCACCTACCCCCTCCCCGAGGCCCAGCTGGACCGCTTCCTCCTCAAACTGACCATCCCGCTGCCCTCCCGTCAGGACGAGATCGACGTCCTCACCCGCCACGCCGCCGGCTTCGACCCGCGCGACCTGCGCGCCGCCGGAGTACGCCCCGTCGCCGGCCCCGCCGACCTGAACGCGGCGCGCGCCGCGATCGCCAAGACCACCGTCTCCCCCGAGATCGCCGCGTACGTCGTCGACCTCTGCCGCGCCACCCGCGAGTCGCCGTCCCTCACCCTCGGCGTCTCCCCGCGCGGGGCGACGGCCCTGCTGTCGACCTCCCGCGCCTGGGCCTGGCTCACCGGCCGCGACTACGTCATCCCCGACGACGTCAAAGCCCTCGCCCTGCCCACACTGCGCCACCGTGTGCAGCTGCGCCCGGAGGCCGAGATGGAAGGCGTGACGGCCGACTCGGTGATCAACGCGATCCTCACCCACGTCCCGGTCCCCCGCTGATGGCCCTCACCGGACGCGCCGCCCTGCTCGCGGCCCTCGGCTCCCTCCCGGTCGGCATCTGGGACGCCGGCTGGACGGGCGTCCTCGCGGTCAACGCCCCCCTGGCCGTCGCCTGCGCCTGCGACTACGCCCTCGCCGCACCGGTACGCCGCCTCGGCCTGACCCGCTCCGGCGACACCTCCGTACGCCTGGGCGAGACCGCCGACGTCACCCTCACCGTCACCAACCCCTCCCGGCGCGTGCTGCGCGCCCGGCTGCGGGACGCCTGGCCACCCAGCAGCTGGCAGCCCGGCACGGAGACCGTGGCCTCCCGCCACCAGGTGACGGTGCCATCCGGCGAACGCCGCCGCGTCACGACGCGCCTGCGGCCCACCCGCCGCGGCGACCGGCACGCCGACCGCATCACCGTCCGCTCCTACGGCCCGCTCGGCCTCTTCTCCCGCCAGGGCACCCACAAGGTCCCCTGGACCGTGCGGGTCCTGCCACCGTTCACCAGCCGCAAGCACCTTCCGTCGAAACTCGCCCGGCTACGCGAACTCGACGGCCGCACCAGCGTCCTCACCCGCGGCGAGGGCACGGAATTCGACAGCCTGCGCGAGTACGTCCCCGGCGACGACACCCGCTCCATCGACTGGCGCGCCACAGCCCGCCAGTCCACGGTCGCCGTACGCACCTGGCGCCCCGAACGCGACCGGCACATCCTGATCGTCCTCGACACGGGCCGCACCTCCGCGGGCCGTGTGGGCGACGCACCGCGCCTGGACGCCGCCATGGACGCGGCCCTGCTCCTGGCGGCGCTGGCCTCCCGCGCCGGTGACCGCGTCGACCTGCTCGCCTACGACCGCCGGGTCCGTGCCCTGGTCCAGGGCCGCACGGCCGGCCATCTCCTCCCGTCCCTGGTCAATGCCATGGCCGCGCTGGAGCCGGAGCTGGTCGAGACGGACGCCCGGGGCCTTGCCGCCACGGCCCTCCGTACGGCTCCGCGCCGATCGCTGCTCGTTCTGCTCACCAGCCTGGACGCGGCTCCTGTCGAGGAGGGCCTGCTGCCGGTGCTCCCGCAACTCACCCAGCGCCACACGGTTCTGGTGGCCTCGGTGGCGGATCCGCATGTCACTCGCATGGCCGCGGCCCGAGGCAACACGGAGGCGGTCTACGAGGCCGCGGCAGCCGCCCAGTCCCAGACCGAGCGTCATCGCACCGCGGAACAGCTCCGCCGCCAGGGCGTCACAGTCGTCGACGCGACACCCGAGGAACTGCCGCCGGCGCTGGCGGACGCATATCTGGCGCTGAAGTCGGCGGGCCGCCTGTGAGCGGGCCGTGAGTGACTGAGTGACACTGGGGGCGTAAGCCCCCTGATTTCTTTTCCCCTGAACGCAGAAAACCCCCGTGCCGACTGGCACGGGGGTTTCCTCAAAATTTGTTCGGCGGTGTCCTACTCTCCCACAGGGTCCCCCCTGCAGTACCATCGGCGCTGTGAGGCTTAGCTTCCGGGTTCGGAATGTAACCGGGCGT
>NZ_JBEXZD010000100.1:0-32029 GCF_040628575.1 Streptomyces sp. NPDC006393 | reverse complement strand
GGCCAGGGCGTGCAGCGCGACGCGGTCCATGATGTGCAGCGGGTCCTCGCCGGGGCTCACCTGTGCCAGGGATCGGTGAAGTCCTGGGGCGCGGCGCCGGACGTTCAGGCCGCCGGGCAGGATGCCGTCGCTCTCGCAGCCTCGGCGTACGCAGTCCCGCATGACGTCCCAGATGGCCAGCAGGCCGGAGCGGACTTCCCCCTCGGGGCGCCAGGTGGCCTCGTTGGCGAGCATGACATCGCTGATCCGGCGGTCTCCTGTCTGTCCGAGGAGTTCCTCACCGGATCCGAAGGGGTAGGGCACGCTCCGGCCGTCGGCGGCGGTAGCGGGTTGCTCGCCGTGCAGGAACCCGCCGCCCACCGAGTAGTAGGTCTGCGTGTGCAGGACGAGCCCGTTGTGGTCGCAGGCGGTGAAGGTGAGGGCGTTGGGGTGTTGGGGCAGGGCGTGTGCGTGCAGCACGAGGTCGTAGTCGGCCGGACGGACGCCCAGCAGAGGGACGCGCCGGTCTTGGGCCAGTTGGCCCACTCGTTCGTCGGCCGTCTGCACGTCGACGGTCGCTGGTTCCTCGCCCATCAGGCCGAGGAGGACTGCTTTGTCGGTGCCGTGGCCCGGTCCGGTTGCGCTGAGCGATCCGTACAGCTCGATACGTACGGACTCGACGCGGTTGAGAAGTGCCGCTGCGGCCAGGGCGGTGGCGAAGAGGCGGGCGGCGCGCATCGGTGCCACGGTGTGGGAGCTGGAAGGGCCTATACCGACGGTGAAGAGATCGAAAGCGCTGATCACTGGGCCTCCTGGGTGGTGGTGCCGAGGGCGGCGGGGGACTCCGCGTCGGGGATGAGGATGCGGGGGGTTCCGGTGCCGTCGGCGGGGACCTTCCACACATCGGAGTGGCCCCGGCCCCGCTGGATGGCGTAGGCGACGGTCCGCGGGTCGATCCAGGCGGCCTGGTCGTCCACGCTGCGGGTCTCGGCGAGTGGGGTGATGTGGCGGGTGGCCAGGTCGAGGACCGACAGGCGCCAGCCGTGGGCGGGGTCTCCGCCGCGGGCGGACTTGAAGGCGATGCGGGTGCCGTCGGGAGACAGCGAGGGGCACTCGACGTTGTCCATGAGTGCTGTCAGGTGGTGGGTGGCCATGTCACCGAGGACGAGGTAGCGGTGGCCGGCGGTGGACATGGTCGCGTAGAAGTGACGGTCGTCGGCGGTGAAGGTGACGCCCCAGAAGTTGAGGTCCCGGGCACGGTAGGGCTTGTCGTTCACGGTGACCGACCAGTCCTCCAGGGTGGGGATCAGCTCCTGGGTGCGGGTGTCGAGGATGCCGGCGCGGGTGGAGAAGCGTCCGCCGTTGTAGGAGTCGCCGGTGACGAAGACGGTCCAGGCGACCATCCGGCCGCTGGGCGAGACCCTGGCCCGGTTGGGCACTCCGACCAGTGGGATCTCCCGGACTGTCTTCAGGTGCGTGTCGAGTACGGCGAGCTGGTAGGTCGTCAGCCCGGGATCGAGGCGCAGGCAGAGACCGGTGCCGCCGGCCGCGTACACCCGTGCGCAGGACAGGGACGAGACGGTGCGCTTTGCGGCGGGGTCGTCCGCCGACACGGAGACCAGGCGGCCGGTGCTGTCCGAGGCGGTGCTGCGTGCCACCAGGCGGGGTCCCGGAGCCAGGGAGATCTGGCCGGTCGCTGCCTGGGCGGACGATCCGGTCCCTCTGGCGATCACGATGGCCAGGACCGCTACGACGGCCAGTGCGGTGACTGCGGCGATCTGGATCGTGATGCGGGTGGTGCGGCTGGTCACGCGGCGGCCTCCTGCTGTGTGCGGCCTGCCAGGACGGCGGCCGTGACGGTGACGGCCAGGACCGCGGTGACCGCGGCGGCCGCGGTCGCCGTGGTGGTTCCCCATGTCGTCCAGGCGAGCCCGAAGGCGGCGGAGGAGACGAAGTAGGCAAGGGCTTGGACGGTCTGCACGCAGGCCAGGCCGGTGGTGCGCAGGCCGGCCGGCAGCAGGGGGCCGGCCAGGGCCATCAGGACTCCGTCGGTGGCGGCGTAGAACGCGCCGTAGCAGCAGAGCACGGCTATGGTCACGGGGATGCCCGGCAGTGGGCTGCACAGCAGCAGATAGACCGCGACGAGCGCACCGTAGCCGGCGAGCAGCATGGTGCGGCGGCCGTGCCGGTCCGCGAAAGCCCCGAGCGGAGCGGCGAGGAGCAGGTAGACGAGATTGGTGCCCACCGCCATGAGCGGGAACCAGCCGGTCGACACGGACTCGCGCCGCATCAGCAGCAGGTAGACGAAGCCGTCACCGACGGTGGCCAGCCCCAGCAGCCCGGCAGCACAGAGCAGTCGGCGGACGGAGGCGGCGTGCAGCAGTCGGGCGGCGGCCCTCAGACTGACGGGGGTGGCAGCGGGCTGCTCGTCGCGGCGGTCGCGGGTGAACACGGCCAAGGCCAGCAGCCCGGCGGCTGCGACACAGAAGCTGGTGACGAACAGTGCGTCGAAGGCCGCCGGGCTGGTCCTCCCGACGGCCGCCAGGACGCCGAGCGCGGCCAGCGGCCCCGCGAAGGCGCCCATGCTGTCCATGGCCCGGTGGACACCGAACGCCTGGCCGAGCACCGGTTCGGGAACCGACAGGGTGATGAGCGCATCGCGTGGTGCGCTGCGCAGTCCCTTTCCGGCCCGGTCGGCGACGATGACCGCGCCGAGTACGGGAAGGGAGGATCCGGCGGCCACCAGGCCCAGCTTGGCCAGGGCGGAGATGCCGTAGCCGGCCGCGGCGACCGTCTTGCGCCTGCGGAAGCGGTCGGCCACATACCCTCCGACCAGCCGCAGCAAGGCGGTCGCGCCGGTGTAGAGGCCGTCCATCAGACCGTAGGCGGCCGGGCTGAGCTGCAAAGTGAGGACGAAGTACAAAGGCAGGACGGCGGTGACCATTTCCGCGGAGACGTCGGTGAGCAGACTCACCGTCCCGAGCGCCAGAACATTGGCACCGACTGTGGCGGCTGTTGCGCGGGGGCCCCGGCGCGTGCCGTCTCCTCTGGATCGGTCGATGGTGGACAGATACACGGCCGGGTTCGCCTCCTCGGGGGCGGTCGGAAAAAAGGGGTGCTGGAGGCCGGACCGAGGGGAGCGGTTCCGGCCTCCAGCGGATCAGGGGGCTACTGGTCAGCCCTGGGTGATGGTGAGGTCGTCGAGTTGGGCTTCGAAGAGGCTGGCGTTGCCGGCGTCGGCGGCTTCGAGGTAGACGCGGATGGTCTTGCCGGCGAAGGCGGACAGGTCGGCGGTGGCGGTCTGCCACTGCCCGGCGACCTCGCTGGCCGATCCGGTCTTCTCGAACACCGTGGTGGGTGTGGTGCCGTCCAGGACACGGATGCGCAGGTAGTCGTCGGTGCCGGAGTTGTCGCCGTTGGCGACGTTGTAGGTGAAGTGCAGGGTCAGCGGGCCGCCGGCGGGCAGGGTGATCTGCGGGGAGAAGACGGTGGTCTTGCCGCCGTCCAGGTCGTTGTCCCCGTAGGCTGCGCCGGCCGCCGCGCCGGTGGTCAGCGCGTAGGAGCCGGAGGCCGCGGTGAGCTGCTTGACCTGGTTGCTGTGAGTGGAGGTGGTCTGCTGCGCAATGCCCCGCTCGAGCACGCCCGATGTCGCCGTGTCGGTGCCGGCGGCATCGACCCGCCAGCCCTTGTCCGACTCGAAGTCATCCGAGAACACGGTGCTGGTGCCACCGGAGGCGGTCACGGACCAGGTGAAGGAGGCGGACGCGGTGGCGCCGGTGGCGTCCTTGACGGTCGCCTTGACCGTGGAGGTACCGGCGGTGGTCGGAGTGCCGGTGACCCGTCCGGTCGTGGAGTCGAGCGACAGCCCGGCGGGCAGCCCGGTGGCCGACCAGGAGTAGGGGCTGCTGCCCCCGGAGGCGGCCAGCTGCAGCGAGGCCGCCTGGCCGACGGTGCTGCTCTGACCGCCGGGATCGGTGACGGCCAGTGCGGATGTGGAGGACGTCCAGGCGTCGGTGATGGGCGACTTGCCGGACGCGTTGCCCAGGGCGGGCAGGCCGTACATGTCCTCGATGGTGCGCAGGACGTTGAAGTGGTTGATCTGGGTGTTCGACTGGTAGCCGGCCTTGACGTGCGCGCCGGCGAAGACGGTGTAGATCTGGTTGACGGAGGTGAAGTTGTCCTCGTCGAAGGTGGCGATCAGCAGGCTGTTGTGCGTCTTGGCCCACTGGACGTAGCCGTCGAGATTGTTCTTGATCCAGCTGTCACCGGTGCCCACGGAGCAGTCGTGCATGTCGTTGCACATGTTCGGGATGACGAACGAGACCGTGGGCAGCTTGCTGTAGTCGCTGGGGAACGACGAGTACGGCACGTTGTACGCGGAGCCGCTCACGGTGGGGAAGTCCACCCAGGGTGCGTGCTTGCGCCGGTAGTTGCCGCTGCTGCAGCCGGTGTACCCGGCGCTGGGAAGCCCCTCGGAGTAGCCCTTGAAGGTGCGGCCGGCGTTGAGGAGTTGCTGTCCGAGGTTGCCGGTCGTGAACGACTTGGGACAGTCGTCGTTGGTGACGCCCTGCTGGGAGCCGGAGAACAGGGAGATGTAGTTCGGCTGGCTGGGATGGGTGACGCCGAAGGCGTTGGTGAACAGCGTCCCCTGGGAGGCGAGGGAGTTGAGGTAGGGAGCGCTGGAGCCGCCCTTGATGGTCGAGTAGTTCTTGTTCTCGAACATCACGACGACCACGTGGTCGAACTGCGGGACGGCCGAGGCGACGGGATCCGCCGAAAAGCTTCTGGCGGCGTGCTGCGGGGATGACGAGAGCAGGCTTGCTCCGGTCAGGAGGGCGAGGGCCGAAGCCCCGGCCAGGGCTGCGATGCGCAAGCGGCGCATGAGTGCTGACCTCCTCATGAGGGGTTGGAAGGGGAACGAGACGGGTGGTGCCGCACCGCCGCTGGTCCGCTCGGCGTCGCAGCGGCGGAGACCGGTGGGCCTTCAGCCCTGGGTGATGGTGAGGTCGTCGAGTTGGGCTTCGAAGAGGCTGGCGTTGCCGGCGTCGGCGGCTTCGAGGTAGACGCGGATGGTCTTGCCGGCGAAGGCGGACAGGTCGGCGGTGGCGGTCTGCCACTGCCCGGCGACCTCGCTGGCCGATCCGGTCTTCTCGAACACCGTGGTGGGTGTGGTGCCGTCCAGGACACGGATGCGCAGGTAGTCGTCGGTGCCGGAGTTGTCGCCGTTGGCGACGTTGTAGGTGAAGTGCAGGGTCAGCGGGCCGCCGGCGGGCAGGGTGATCTGCGGGGAGAAGACGGTGGTCTTGCCGCCGTCCAGGTCGTTGTCCCCGTAGGCTGCGCCGGCCGCCGCGCCGGTGGTCAGCGCGTAGGAGCCGGAGGCCGCGGTGAGCTGCTTGACCTGGTTGCTGTGAGTGGAGGTGGTCTGCTGCGCAATGCCCCGCTCGAGCACACCCGATGTCGCCGTGTCGGTGCCGGCGGCATCGACCTGCCAGCCCTTGTCCGACTCGAAGTCATCCGAGAACACCGCGCTGCCGGAAGTGGTGGCGCCGGTGTAGAGCAGCCGGTTCGGGGTGTTGGTGCCCGCGCTCTTTATCTTGCCGGTCGTGGCGCTGTTGATCAGTGCGTCCTGGACGTCGGCGGGGGTGGCGGTGGGGTGGGCGGCGAGCCACAGAGCGGCGGCGCCGGTGACGTGCGGGGCCGCCATGGAGGTGCCTGAGATGGTGTTGGTGGCCGTGTCGCTGCTGTTCCAGGCGGAGGTGATGGACGTGCCGGGCGCGAAGAGGTCCGTGCACGGCCCGTAGTTGGAGCTGGAGCGGCGGGTGTCGCTGGAGTCGGAGTTGTTGACCACGATCGCGGTGTCGATGTCGCCGGGGGAGTTCTTGCAGGCGTCTGTGCCGCTGTTGCCGGAGGAGACCACCCAGGTGATGCCGGAGGCGATGGACTTCTTGATCGCCGCGTCCTCGCTGCTGATCACCGAGCTTTTGCTGTTGATGCTCATGTTGACCACGGCGGGTTTGGCCGCGTGCGCGGTGATCCAGTCCGCGGCGGCGATGATCGCCGAGGTGCTCGCGTTGTCGTTGCAGTCGGTCACGCGGACGGCGACGAGTTTGACGCCCTTGGCCACGCCGTAGTCCTTGCCGCCCACTGTCCCGGCCACATGGGTGCCATGGCCGAGGCAGTCCTGCCCGTTGCGTCCGTCGCCGACCTCGTCCACACCGATGCTCGCCCGGTCCTGGAACTGGGTGTGGGTGGTGCGCAGGCCGCTGTCGACGAGGTACACGGTGACGTTGCTCGCCGTGGTCCCGTAGGTGTAGCCGTGGTCGAGGGGCAGGCTGCGCTGGTCGATGCGGTCCAGGCCCCAGGACGGGGGGTCGGTCTGGGTGGTGGAGCTGTGCTGCACGGCGTCCTGCTCCACGTAGGCCACGGCCGCGTCAGCGGCGGTCAGGCGCGCCTCCTGCGCGGTCATCTCGGCCGCATACCCGTGCAGCGCCGTGGTGTAGGTGTGCCGGATCTTCCCGCCGTGTGCTCGGGTAAGCCGTGCTGCCTCGTCCCGTGCCGAGGCTGCGGGGCCGGCCGTGTCCTTGAGGACCACGATGTACCGGTCGGCGAGGGCTCCGGCCACGGGCCGGACGCCCCCGCCTCCGGCAGAGGGTGCCGGCGCTGCGTGGGAGGGCTGCACGGCCAGGGCGGTGAGTGCGGCTGCCGCAAGAGCGGCCAGGACGGGTCTGCGGGCACGTGGGCGCACGTCGGCTCCAGAAGAAAGAGGGGAGGGGGAGGCTGGGCCCCGGCGGTGGTCCGGGCTCGCCCTGGTGTACTCCCCTGCGCGACGTCGTGGTGGCGACCTGTTGCCAGCGGCCGAAAGGAGACAGGAGAGGTAAGCAGAATTCGGAAAGCTTCACCGCACGGAGGCCGGTGCGGATCTCCTCGTCCCGGACCTGTTCCAAAACTGCCCGTCCGTGCCACCATCTCGGCCGGAACCATCGCGTCCGGAACGCCTGAATTCCGCCCCGCCTCCAGGCAGCCACGTCCGCCCTCGGTGTAAAGGGACCCCTCATGAGCGACGACGACCTGCTGGCGCATCTGCACTGTCTCGGGCTGGCAGCCCGGGAGGCCGGACTCTACCTGGCCATGCTCCGCACCGGGCGTACTGCCGCAGTGGAGTTGGCTGAACACCTCGGCTGGAAGCCCGATGAGGCCGTGCAGTCCCTGGGGCGCCTCGTCGAACTCGGCCTGGCAGCAGCCTGCGCACCGGACCGGTCCGAAGCCGTTCCGGTGGATCCCACCATCGCCCTCGACCATTTGTCCCACACCAGGGCGGCGGAACTGCGCAAGGCCCAGACCTCCGCGGCCAACGCCTACCGCGACTACCGGCGCTCGGTATGCCCGCAGGCCACCGACGACCTCGTCGAGGTGATCACCGGCGCCCAGATCACCGACCGGATCCGGCACGCCGAAAGCACCGTGGAATCACAGGTCCTCCGCTTCGACTCCCCGCCCTACCACATCCCCGCCGGCGCCAACCCGATGGAGCTGGAAAACCTGCAACGCGGCGTCGAGTACCGGGTCGTCTACTCCAAGTCCGCCGTACAGAACCACGCCTACTACGCCGCCAACATCCAAGCCTGTGTCGCCGCGGGCGAGCAGGCCCGGGTGCTGCCCACCGTCCCCGTCAAGCTCACCATCTTCGACCGGCGGCTGGCCATCGTCTCGATGTCCTTCGTCGAGGCCGAGGTCAACGACTCCCTGCTTCTGGTGCGCCCCTCGAGCCTGCTGTCCGCGCTCACCGGGCTCTTCGAGACCTCTTGGCGCTCGGCGTTCCCCATGCACTTCAGCGACCGCGTCCCGCCCGCGCTGCGCCCCATCCATGTCCGGATGCTGGAACTGCTCGGCGCCGGCGTCACCGACGAAACCATCGCGGAGCTGCTCGGCATCAGCCGCCGCACCCTGTCCCGCAACCTCGAACAGCTCAACCAGCGAGCCGGCACCGTCACCCGGTTTCAACTCGCCCTGCACGCCGTCCGCAACGGATGGATCTGACCCGCTGTTCGTCCTAATGCTCGCTGGAGCCACGGTTCCCCGCGGCAGCGGCCAGGGCGAAACGGCCGTTCGTTTACGCCCGGTCGATGACCGCCTCGCGTCAGCCGGGTCAGCCGTCCACCAGGCAGACGCGGACGTGCTGCGGGTGGTGAGGAGGAACCACCCGCAGCACGAGATGCCGGTCAGCTGTGGAAGGCAGCCGTTCCGTTCGGCGTTCCCAGGCCCGTCGGGCCGTCATAGCCTTCCTCTGCCGTGCAGAAGTAGGCCGGAGAGCAGGTGCCGTTGTTGCCTGAGGTCACGTCGTTGAGCGCGTCCGGGTGGGCGTACGGGTAGGATGCCGGGCTGGATCCGGCGGCCGGGGTACCCGCGTCCGCGTAGACACCGGCTATGACGGGGGTGGCCGCGCTGGTCCCGCCGTAGACGCCCCAGCCGCCTTCCTGGTAGCTGTCGTAGACGGCGACGCCGTGTGTCGGGTCGGCCACGGCTGCGACGTCCGCGGTCATGCGTTTGGGGCAGCCCGCATCCTTCTGCCAGGACGGCTTGGGCTCGTACGCCGAGCAGCCGGAGCCGGTGCCCTGGCCGGGCTTGCTGTTCCAGACGGTCTCGTTCCAGCCTCGTGCGTTGGACGCCCTGACCAGCGAGGTGCCGCCGACCGACGTCACGTACGGGGAGCTGGAGGGGTAGCCGACTCCCCAGGAGTAGTCCCAGTCGCCGCTGCCTGCGACCACCGCGACGCCTGGGTGGTTGTAGTACTGCTTGTCGTAGCTGGGGTCGGATGAGGATTCCTTGAAGATGTAGCTGTTGGAGATGTACTTGGCTCCGAGCGTGACGGCGCGGTTGACGGCGGTGCCCATCGCGGTCATGGTCCCGCTGGACGCCTCGACGAAGAGGATCTTCGCCCTCGGGGCGATCGCTGAGACCAGGTCCAGGTCCAGTGAGTCCTCGGCGCCCTGATTGGCGCTGGCCCTGGACGGCATGGGGAAGGTCTGGCCGGAGGAGTTCACCTTCTTGAAGCAGCCGTTGGCCGTGGTGCAGGCGGGCAGTCCGTACTGCTTGCGGTAGGTCGCCAGATCACTCTCGGCACTCGGGTCGTCGTAGGCGTCGATCACCGCGATGGTCTGGCCCGCACCTCCGTCGGCGGGCAGCTTGTAGGCGCTCTGGAGGTCGGTGGGGCCGTAGCCGGACGGCGTTGCGCTGGAGGTGGTGCCGAATGCGGAGACGTGCTCGTTCGGGTGGTCGACCTTCAGGACGTCACAGGATGCCGCCGTGGTGCTGGGTGCGGCGCACAGTTGATGCCAGGTCAGCGCTGTGAGATCGGGGTGGTTCGGGGATGCGCTGGCCCTTCCGGTTGCGGCGAGAGCGGTGATCGTCAGGGTGCCGGCCGCGAAGGCGGACAGGATGAGCTGAGGGCGTTTGAGGGTGTGCCTACGCATGGGTTCTTCCTCTCGGGTGCTGGAACGCAGGAGCGAGTGGCAGGCGCATGACAGGCCGGACGGGGTCGTCAGCGTCTGCAACAAGGGGGTTGGGGTCAGGGGATGTTGTACATGGGGTTGGGCAGCTTGAAGCCGCGGTCGTCGTAGCCGCCGGCGTAGTCGCTGACCTGGTCGCCGATGGCTTCGATGAAGTCGTAGGCCTTCGCCTGCTCCAGGTACTTGCGGGTGTTGGACTTGAACGGGATCGCCGTACAGGTGGTGCCGCAGGGGAGGTAGGAGGGCGGGTTGCTCTTCGGACGCAGGTAGAGGCCGTCGATGGGGAAGCCCAGTGCGGTGAGCTGGTTACGGGTGACCGTGGTGTGGTTGTCGTGCCGACCGGTGATGAAGATGACCTTCACGCCGTGCGCGTGGGCCCACTTGGCGAGATCCAGGGTCGGCTTGATGACGGGGTAGGTGTTGTCCGCGTTGGCCTGTGCATCCGCTGCACTGGCGTCCGGGCCGCCACCGAAGTCGAAGTCGGCGTTGACCGGGTAGGTCGAGATGGAGGTGTCGTCGATGTCCAGCATGATGGCCGGGATCCGCGGAGCGTTGTGGGCCAGGCGCTGCTCCAGGTAGGACCTGGCCTTGCCGATCTGGGTGGCCACGTCAGCGGCCCACCGGCTGTGCGGGCCGATGTGGTGGTGGCCGGAGGCGTCCGTGTAGCCGTTGTAGTAGGCGTTGATCTGTGCCTTGAGTTGGTCGAGGTTGTGCGGCTCGGAGCCGACACGTTCGTAGTGGGGCGTCGGTGTCGGGTCGCTGTGGGCGGCGGAGGCCATTCCGGCGGTGGCCAGGACCGCGCTGAGGGCCACGGTGATGGCCGTCTTGACCGACTTCGACGACGCTGGAATCAGGCGTGCTTTCACGTTGCTCCTACGGCAGAGGGGTGCGAGTGGCCGTCGCGCTGTGCGTGTTCACGCGGGGCGCGCCGGTGAGGTGGGAGGCGGGGCCGTGCGGACGGGCTCAGAAGACCGTGTCCGTCTGATCGGGGATGACGCTCCCGTCGGCACGGCGTGCTGGGCCGAGACTGCCGTCCGCATGGGTGTGTCCGCTTGTGGCGCACGGGTACGGCCTGGTGCGCCGGGCGAGCGGCTGGATGAACATGGGGTTGATCAGCCACTTGCCGTCCGCGTTGTCGTATGCCTGGCACATGAGTTCGGTGTTGTTGCGGTTGATGGCCAGGTGGGCACCGATGGCGTCGCTGGCGAAGACGACGTCGGTGGAGGAGTCTCCCGCGGCCAGTACCGGGCGCTTGCCGGGTGGCGCGGGCCGGAACGCCGCCGCACCGCGGATGCCGAAGACGTCCTGGTTGATGAAGCACCGCTTGCCGCTGACGTAGGTGATCACCGAGTCGGCACCGTCCGGGAAGTTGCCGCAGCCTCGCAGGTGCGCACTCTGGCGGCCGTGCGTGTACAGGCTCTGGATGCCGATCACCCGGTGAGGCGGAATGTCGAGGCCTGCTGCCCAGACCTGGACGTCGAGCTGAGGGGAGGCGCTTGCCACCCACGCCGCGAAACCGTCGCGCTGGAGGGTGTGGATGAGGTCGCGCTGCTGGGCGTAGTACCGCACCCAGCCGGTCACCTGGTGGTGCCCACCTGCCAGGTCGTGCCGACCGGTGCGGAGAGGGCCTGCGCCCGGGCCCGCGCCGCGTATGACGTGATCTGGGCGGAGGTGTGTCCGGTGAGCAGTTGCGCGACACAGGCCGAACTCGGCGACACAAGCTGGTGGTTGTACCCCGAAAAGGCTGCCGCGCCGCCCGTCGTGGTGCCGTGGTAGACCGCGTAGATCTGGTCTGCACAAGCAGTGTCGCCGGCAGTCGACAGCGGCATCCCCACGGGAGCCGACACGTTGCAGGCGCCGCTGAGGGCTCGGTCCGCCGCAGGTGTCAGATAGCGGTTGAGGGACGACCATCTGGCGGGCCGCAGGACCTTGTCGTTGCGCAGGATCCAGTAGAAGAGCGCGTCGCCGACATCGTTCTTGACAACGGTGTTGTCCCAGTCGAAGACGGCGACCGGGGGCGTACTCGTACGTCCCCCGGCCTTGCCTGCGGAACGGGAGGAAGGCGCCGGCTGGGCGCAGGGGGCGTATGCGTTGATGATCCGCTGGAGGCGTGCCCTGTTGTCGCCGTACCAGGCGGGCGTGACGGGGAGCGTGGCGCAAGCGGTGGAACGTGGGCGTGAGGTGGCATGTGCGGTGGTGAAGCCGGTGGCCAGCACGGCTACCGCCCAAGATGCCAGAAGCGCGACGGCCTTGCGGGTGAGGGGTCTGTAACGGAGCCTGCCAGCCTTTGCTGGAACGGCCATGGCACCGCGTCTCCGTTCTTCGGTGATGTTCGACGGCGGGACTAATACGGGGCGGGAGACGGGGTCACGTCCTTGTGAGACGTGACCCCGCGGGCGGGACCGCGTTCCTCGTGAGACACGGCCCCGCGCGAGACGAGCCGGATCCAGGCCCACGAGCGTGAGCCTCCTGATCAGGTCAGACGTCGGCCGTCTTCTTGATCCACGCACGGTGCGGGGCGATCTGCGCATACGACTTCGTCGTGTCGTCGCCGCGGCTGTCGAGTCCGACCTCGACACCGTTGTACAGAGCGGGACCGCCCGAGTCCCCCTTGGCTGAAATGTCAGGTCCCTTGACGAGGCACAGCGCCGGCCCGCCCTTGACGTCCGTGCAGTTGGTGCCCTTGACCTTCATGTGCCCGGACTTCAGGCGGTCGGAGTGACTGCCGCCCTGGGTCGTGTCACCCCAGCCCCATATCTGCACGGTCGAACCGATGGGCGGATTGCTGCTCCCCAGGGCGAGGTAAGTGGTGCGGACCGGGGACGACAGGTGCAGCAGGAGCAGGTCGCCCTTGATGCTCGGGTCGGTGTACTTCTTGTCGACCGTGCCCTTGGTGCCGCTCTTCAGTTGGGGGTTGCCGACGTAGACGACCTCCTTGTCACCGGAGCAGTGCCCGGCCGTCAGCACCCACTGGGCGGCGATGATGGCCCCGGAACAGATCCCGCCGTGGCCGTCCTTGGTGTAGTGGACGTCGGCCGACCAGGGCGCGCTGTCGTACTGGCCGCCGATGATGGCGGGTTGCGCTGCCTGCGTGGACGGGGCGGGGCCGGCCTGGTGCGCCGATGCGACCTGTCCACCGACAGTCAAGCTCAACGCGAGAGCGGCTGCGGCGCCAAAGGGCACAGCGATTTTGCGCATGAGAAACCCTTTCGGGAAAGTGAGGGGAGAACTGAAGCGGGGGCCGGCCCTGGAGCTGGCGCCAGCACAAGAGGCAGGGCACGCCCGGACGTTTGAACAAGAGACGTGCCGGCCGACCAGCGAAGGGCCGAACTCCCGCTGGCCGCCTGAAAAAATGAACGGTTCCGCCGATGGATACGGGACAGCGGTGCAGCGGTCGGTGAACCGCACCGGCCGCACGCTGCACCAGCTCGGGCAGAGCTGCGTCCGCCGCGCGGAAGTCCTGTACGGAAGCAGACCGCTACGGCACCCACACAAGGACGGCCACGAGACGTCTTCGGCTACCTGCGCGCACGTCAGCTCCTGAAGGGAGAACTCGCGAACCCCGGACTGTCCGGGACACACCTGGTGTACTCCCGTACGCACCCGTGTGGTGACGAGACGTCGCCAATGGCCGAGACTGGCACGCACCCCGCCCGGCCCACCCAGCCGCCACGGCAGCTGGACGACTCAGCCGGCCTGAGACGGTCGAGTACTGCGACGGCGCAGACCATTCGCCTGCCGGCCCACTGCCTGCCTGGCTGAATCTGGCCACCCGTCAGGGGCCAGAGCTTCTGGAATGCTCCGATGGCGAGCGTGTTCACCCACGGAGCTGAACAGCGCATTCTCGGCCCCGCCGAGTCCTGGTTGCCATGGCCTGGCGGCGACCAGCGAAGGCACCGACGCTCCCGTCGGCCGCGCCCCGATCAGTCGCGCGTGCGTTCCGTCCAGGCCTCCAGGCCCGGCCACAGACTGGTGCCCAGCGCAACCTCAAGGCGGGCGAGCGTACCCATGTCCGGCAGCACCATGCCACGCAACAGCCGGCTGATGGTCGCGTGCGACACGCCGGCTTTGTCTCCCAGAGACCTCAGCCCGATCGCGGACGCCTCCATGGCGCGCGACAGGTTCCGCGCGAATGCCTGGCCGTAGTGCGCACTGACCGGAGCGTCCGCGGCCAGCCGGGCATACGGCCACTCGCCGGTCGCGACGTAGGTCGCCGGCAATTGGTCGTTGTTGCTCCGGGGCATGCCGAGATGATCCCACGTGCCCATGGGTCCCGTCCCTTCATGCCGGTGCAAATCAGCGCACGCGACAAGGTGGTGCAAGTACACACCACCATAAGGGATAGAGAACCGCTGCGCCGAGTTCACGGCTGCACCCACTCGGTCACCCCGTACCAGCTCCGATGGCGGTGACCTGGCAGTACACAACTACGAGTCCCCTCGGCTGGGCACCACCTGCGACCTACAACCCGCCCGCCGACGCGACCGCCTCGGCGTCGGCGCCACCACCCCAGCCGTGAAGGGCTGTGTTGCTTGCGCGCTCGGCCCGGCGGGCGTCCGTTCGGCACATATAAATCGCAGCGGCCGCGTCTGCCTCTCTGGCCGGGGGGGCAAATGCTGTCGTTCCTCTCGCCTGTTTCGCTCCCCTGCGGGAGTGGGCCGGACCGACAGTGCCAGGGGTATCCGCCGAGCGATCCACTCAAATCAGGGATGGCGACGTTGAACGGAATACACCCTCATTCCGCGAGGCTGATCACACCATCGGGGATCCAGCCCTCAAGGAACCCCCTGACAAGGGGGGTGAGCTCACGGGGGTACACCTCGAACCCATCGGCTTCCAGATCCGAGAGGGGATGCCAAGAATAATCTGAATCCAGAAGCGAGTCGGCTCGCATGTGAAGACTCAGCGTCAGCATTTTCTCGCGACGAACGACGAAAATATGCGTCACGCGATCCCGCTTTCCCCTTGCATTCGTGTCGAACCTGCCGATCACCGGGGTGGCGGCAACAAACCAGTGCGAGAAGAGCGGATTGAGAACATGAATGACTGAGAGTTTGGAAAACGGAATACGAAATACTCCGGCCTTGACCGGCCGCCAAGGTGACTCACTACTGTGCGCTCGGCACAAGAGTACCCGCTCATGGCGGTCGATTACGGCCATCACCGTGGATACTCTGCTGCAGAAGGTTCGTCCCATGCAATTGAGCGTTCATCAGGGCTGATGTCCCTGCCACTACTGAGTCGCAAGCGGATGAAGCCGACAACAACTCACTCTTTCATTGAAGTGAGGAAGATGGGAAAAGAGGCTGTGCCGTGCACCAGCCATCAAGACTCGGTACCCATTTTGCCCCGCTGCCCTGGGAGGGCAGGGCTGACCCCAGGGCGAGGGCGTGTCTCTCAGGAGAGCGTGGGCGTACCCCTTCTCCGTGCCAAGCTCGCTGCCGTCAAACAGGCATAGACCTGCAGAGTTGCACTCGACGTTCCCGAATCACCCTCCGCGCGTTTTGGCGTCGGTGCGCGCACATGCTCTGAGCTGCGGTGCGCGACTTCCGATCAAGCCCCTTCCGACGTCCGCCTCACCCGCCGCGCCGTTGCGGCCCTTGCTGAACTCCGCATGAACCGCGCGCCCCACGAAGTCCACCCAGCGGGCACCCTGCTGGTCCGCGATGCCGACGCCACCTGCTGGTGGACCTGGGCCGGGTACCGCGCCAACGCCACCCTCGCTGCCTCCCTCGGCAACCTCGCCGACCCCGTCCAGCGCCCCACCGACACGCATGTCCGCCTCCGTCAGGACCTCTCCCCCGCCGACTGGAAAACCGCCCGCGCCGAGCTCCCCGACTCCCTCACCCTGCCTACCGTTGACCCGCGGGCAGTCCGCGGCCTCAAGTTCTCGGCGGCCCTACCGCCTCGCATCGCCACCACCACCCTCGCCGAACGCCTCGCCGACTTCGACGGCGCCCTCGCCGCAGCCCGCGAGCCCGTACGGATGGAATGGGGCACCTGAACAACCCCGAACACAGGCGAATTTTCGGGCGGCTGAGATCCTTCTTGGCTCGATGACGCTCGCTCTTATCTCGATGTCGATGCGGTGGCCGGTGTTGTCTACCCACCTAGGCTTTCACCACGAGGGGCAGGCAGGTCCTGCTCACCGAGGTCGAGGTCCGCCTCCACCAGCCACGCCCCGGTTCCAGCCTTGATACCAACGCACTTACAGCGGCTAACACAATGAGGTGGCTCGGTCCTGATGGCCGTGTCCAGGGTGGTAGTTGACCGTTCGGTCCGGTGTGGGGATGTCGCCGTGGATCGTGTCGGATGAGCTGTGGGACCGCTTGGAGCCGCTGTTGCCGCAGCGTGAGCGGCGCTTTCGGTATCCGGGCCGCAAGCCGCTGCCAGACCGGCAGGTGCTGTGCGGGATCCTGTACGTGCTGCACACCGGGATCCAATGGGAGTACCTGCCCAAGGAGCTGGGCTTCGGCTCGGGCATGACGTGCTGGCGACGCTTACGGGACTGGAACCAGGCCGGCGTCTGGCTACGGCTGCACGAGGTCCTGCTGGCCGAACTGACCGCGGCCTCGCGGCTGGACTGGTCCCGCTGCGTGGTCGACTCCTCCCACGTCAGGGCGGTAAAAGGGGGAGCCAGACGGGCCCCTCACCGGTCGACCGGGGCCGAGCCGGCTCCAAGCATCACTTGATCACTGACGGGCGCGGCACCCCGCTCGCGGTCCTGCTGACCGGCGGCAACCGCAACGACGTCACCCAGCTGCTTCCCCTGCTCGACGCGATCCCACCGGTCCGCGGCCGGGTGGGTCGTCCCCGCCGCAAGCCGGACTCGCTGTTCGCCGACCGCGGCTACGACCACGACATCTACCGCGACCGGGTCCGCGCCCGCGGAATCGTGCCCGCGATCGCCCGCCGTGGCACCCGGCACGGCACCGGCCTGGGCATCTACCGCTGGGTTGTGGAGAGGAGTTTTGCCTGGTTGCACGGCTTCCGACGCCTGCGGATCCGGTGGGAACGGAGAGCCGACATCCACGAAGCGTTCCTGAAACTCGCCTGCTGCCTCATCACCCACCGACAACTCACGGCAGTGCGCTGACGTTGGGATGCAAGGCCGCCGGTCACCTTCGGGGTGCGCGGGGCTCATGCCATGATCCGGTCTCATGAGTGACCGTTCAATTTCACCCGCCTGGCTGGCCTCGTGGACAGACAGAGTCTCCGTGACCCTCACGGCGATGACAGGCGAGTTCGAGCGTCGGCACGGCTTTCCTCCTGGCACCAACGAGGTCCGGCCGGCCGACCGCGACGATCAGGCCGCGGCTCGCGCGCTTGCCCAAGCGGCTGTCATACCGGCTGACCTGGTCACCTTCTACGACAGCATCGGCGACGTCACCTGGGCGGACGTAGGCAACGGCTACTTCCTCGATCCGGCAAGTGACGTCCTTCTACGGCTCCAGGAGTACGGCGCTGTCGACGTCGGCGCGAACCAGAAGGACCTTGGTCTGGTAATTGGCTCGAACGGCGGCGGCCTGTCCTACGTCGCGAGCCCTGATGGGTCGGTTCATCGGACACGGACGGCGTCGCTGGACGAACCGGAACTCGACAAGGTAGCCGATGACCTGCGGCAGTTCCTAGAACTGCTGGAGCAATCCCTGACGCGGTTCGTCGCCGATGGCGAGCCAGGATCTCTCTAGGTCAGCCGCGGGGCCCATTCTGTTAGCTGTTGTTACTCGAGCTCAAGAGATCACCCATTTGAGATGGAACCACTCAGGTTGCCATGACTGCGTCCAGATACTCTTGCACCGGCTCGAACAGCCCATATGGCACATACTGCGGAATATCGCCATGGGCGACCCACGCAAGCTCAGCCAACTCCTCGGCGTCCGCGACATGGGCAGTACCGCCCACCACCTCACAGACCGTGTACGACATCAACCGACCCGTCTTCGGGTGGATCCGCTCGCCGAGCAGCTTCATGGCGGCCACCTCCACCCCGGTCTCCTCATGGGTCTCTCGTACGGCGGCGTCTTCGCGAGTCTCGCCCGGCTCAATTTCGCCGGCCGGGAACTGCCACGAGAGCTGTCCCTCGCTGACCCGGCGCCGCACCATTAGCACGCGCCCCTCGCTGACAACGACGGCCGCGGCAATGCCCGGCTGCTCCTCCGCATTCTGCTGCGTCACGTCTGCTCCTCCAGGACAGCCAGGATGGGTGGGAAGATCGTATCGACGGGGATGAAGCGGGCGATTAGACGTGGGGCCGGCGCAACATAGCGTGGGATCGCCGGTTAGCCAAACCGGCGATCCCACGCATGATTGGTAGTCCACCGCCACGACCTGCCCCTATGTCGAAAGGCATCACCCGACGAACACAGGCCACCCAGAAAGCACGCACGGCCGAGAGACCCGCCAGCGATCACGCCGCCGCGTAACTCGCCATGAACAGACTTTGCGCCCGCTCCACGTCCCTCGGGGTACGCAACTGCACCTCCAGATCACCTGTCCCGTGATGACCGAGGCCGGAGACATCCCGGGTGAATCCCGGGACGAGGTCGACATCCTTCGGGTCGACCTTCAGGTAGACCAGCAGCTTGCTCCGCTGGGGCGGACAGAGGCAGGCGAAGTTCCGCAGCCGCTGATACGCCCGGTACGTCTTGCGCTCGACGCGGTTCACACCGTCTCCAAGCGCGAGCAGTGCCTCATCGACCGCCCTCGCCAGCTCCACCATCGACGCGTCCTGGGCATCGGCTGCTGCCCGAGCAACCGCCTGGCCACTCCCTCGGCGTACCACCTGCATATCGCCGCTCACAGACGCCACGGTCTCAAGCCCGAGCAGGTCGGTGCCGAAGAATCGGTAGCGGACCAGGTCGATCGACCGCCGGTGCTCGCGCACCGCATGCACGTCGTAGCGGGTGAAATCGCCGGCAATGCAGATCAGACGCGGACCGCTCCACAGGACCTGGGACGCGGCCGTCACCCCGAGCCGGTCGCGGACCAGGTGCTCGAACTCGGCACGGTGGTCCATTAGCCACGCCAGGTAGAACAGGCCCTGGTTGATGACGCCGGCGTCGACGCCGCGCTTGTACTCGACGATGACCGGCGATCCGTTCTCGTCCAGCCCGAGCGAATCGATCCGGCCCTTGTGGACCGGCCCGGTGCCGTACTCGCTCGCCAGGAAACGGACGCCTAGCAGCGTCTCCATGTGCGCCTCGACGAGACCCTGCACATCTGCCTCGACCTCAGCAAGACGCGGCATGACCTCGCTCACTCCGCATTGCGATGCGTCCGTCCGGAACAACTTCAAGCCGACCACCCCCGTTATCGCATAGGAGATCGACAACGTCGGACAGGCAGAGATTTGTTTCCGCAATCGGCGCGAGTCACGTGAAGGACGTGTGCCGGAGGCCCGATCGACCGGGTCAGTTGCCCCGGCGTGCAGCACGCAGGCCGGTGCTAGCCGTCATTCGTCGGCGTCCAGCACGAATCCAGCACGGTGAACATCAACAGAGCCAGACCCCCAATTGACCTGCAGTGGTGCAACGGGGCGAACTGCGACCCATGCAACACCCAACTCATCCGCGGTAACCGTTCGTCACAGTGCTGGGCAATGCAGTGAAGTGCTGGACTCTGCCGACTCCTCTCCGGCATCGTGCCTCACGCTGCCAGAGTGAGCCCCTCCACGGCGAGCGAGGCAACATAGCCCCAAATCGCCGGTTAGCCAAACCGGCGATAACGCGGAGTATTGACGGTCACCGCGATGACGGGCGCATGCGGTGTCCGTAGGCCCGGCACGGGCTACCCGCCAAGACGAAAGTAATCGGAATGCACACGCAGATCGAAGAGACTCTGGGCCCTCGCTATAGCCCCGCTCACATCCGCGCCACCTGGGGCGGAACGGGGAGCGTGGAGGACGCCTCAAAGGCGCTGGGATTCTCACGGGCCAAGGGATACGACCTGATCCGCAGCGGGCAGTTTCCGTGCCGTGTGCTACGCATCGGCCGTAAGACGCGTGTTGTCACGGCGTCCCTACTCCGCGTCCTCGAAAGCGGAGATCCGGAGTATAACGATGTCCGCGCCGGATGCCGCCCCACGCCGTAAGAGCTCGTAACACGATCTTGTTGCGGTGCCCTGATCGGGCGTGACCAGTACGACGATTCTGCCGTTCGTGAGGTGTGAGGAACCGGCCGTGGATCGTGGACGACGACTTGTAGGCGCTGATCGGGCCGCTGCTACCGCCGTGGCCGCAGAAGGCGCCTGGTCCGAAGCCGGTGGACGACCGGCTCTGCTTGCAGGGCATCTTGTACGTCCTCTACAACGACGTGAGCTGGCAACTGCTGCCGCTGGAATTGGGGTTCGGCTCAGGTCAGACCTGCTGGCGCCGGCTCGGCCGGTGGCATGAAGCCGGTGTCTTCGACCAGTTGCACCGCCTTCTGCTCGCCAAGCTGCACGCGGCCGGCGAGCTGGACTGGTCGCGGGCCTGCGTGGATGCCTCCCACATCCGCGCCAAAAAGGGGGTGAAGGCACCGGTCCGTCACCGGTCGACCGCGGGAAGACAGGCAGTAAGCACCATCTGATCTGCGACGGCAAGGGCACCCCGTTCAAGGTCATCACTACCGCCGCCAACGTCAACGACGTCACCCAGCCCCTGGCCTTGGTCGACGGCATCCCGCCCGTGGCCGGCAGGCCCGGTCGTCCACGGCGCCGCCCCGAAGCGCTGCTCGGCGACAAGGGATACGACAGCAACCCCAACCGCCACGAGCTGCGGAGGCGTCGCATCCTGCCGGTGATCTCCCGCAAGGGCGCCCTGAACATCAAGGGCCTGGGCAAGCTCCGTTACGTTGTCGAGCAGACTTTCTCGCTCCTGCACCACTTCAAGCGCCTGGGCGTTCGCTGGGAGCGGCGGCTCGACCTGCACGAAGCCCTCGTCTCCCTTTCCTGCAGCCTCATCTGCTGGAGACGCCACAAGAGGGCCGTTCCAGATCACCGACACACTGCTATGCCTGGAAGGCTGCGATCTGGTCCGGTACTGAGAACCCTGAAGCACAGTCCGGACACGTCGTGCGTCCGAACAGATGGGTCAGGTGGTCCGCGGCCGCTGACTGCCCGGCCCTGACGGCCAGATCGTGCAGCCGAGACGCCAGCGGCGGCAGGTCCACGGGGGCCGCCGGGCGGACTGCGGTGAGTATGGGTCCCTCGCGGCCGACAACCCGAAAACGCGCGTTCGGGTCCCGACGGCGAGTGCCTCGAAGCTTGGAGGAGAGGTCGATTTCCAAGCTCCCTGCGCAGGAGGGGCACACCACACGGTAAGCATCGCCGCGCAAGTTGCGCCTCCATATGGGCACCCCCTCGAAAGCCAGAAGATGCTCCAGCCAGTACAAAAAGTCGTCTTCATCGCCCTCGAAGGGCCTTGCCATCACCTGCTTCTGCGTCAGCTGGTGCAGCTCGTTGATCGCAGACGGGTAGCGACCCTGGACGTAACCGGGCTCGTGAAGTTGCTGCTCCTCGACGACGATGCGGCCGGCCAGCCCAAGGGCCTGCCAACAACCGCCCGGCTTGCGACCGGTAGCGATGTCCGCCAGAACGGGCAGGGCGGCAAAGCTGGCCGTGTACACCGAGCCCTGGTGGTAGAGAGAAGCCCACAGCTCCTCCCACGCCACTTCAGCCAGCTCAGGATCACCGACCTCGTCGAAGAGCCGTGGCAGGTCAGATGCGGATCCATAGGCGTGCTTCAGATGGGACCAGTCCAGGGTCATGGCCGCAATCATCCCAGCCGCATCCGTCTCACCAATCTCGCCACCAAGATCGTGTTACGAGCTCTAAGCAGCGATTCGTCATGATCGCGAACTACGGCTGGAGTATGAGGACGACGACACCTGCGAGAGCGTCTTGGAACGTCGCGTCTATTCGACGGCGTCGACACAGACAGCGTAGACAGTGAATGTGGAAGTCGTATCGCTGGCATTCTGGGCAGCAACGGCCCATCCGGTGGGCGGGTTTGCGCCCAAGGGCGTCGGATATGAACCCAAAGGTGTGGCTGTGAACGTCGTGCCGATGAGGAAACCCCCGCCGGTGGCCACCTTTCCTTCTGGGCAATCGGCCTGGGCGTTAATCGCGGAACCCGGCGGAACGCTTCCCTCGGCAGTGACGACTTCTGCGCCGGTGATGCCGCCCCCTGTTGGCGGGGTGGGATTCGTCTGGGACGCACTCTGGCTGCAACTGACGTTCTGCGTGCCCTTGAAGACGTTGCCCTGACCCACCTGTCCTGCGGGGAAGCAGGCAAGGGTGATGGATGGAGTGTTGAGCAGCGAAAGCAGGCCCCCGTCCTGCGCCTGAGCGCCGCCGCCACTGAAGCAGACCACCGCGATTGCAGCAGTACCGACCGCGGCGAGTTTCTGCGCAACCTTCAACTCTTCGCCTCTTTTCTGTGTCTCTTCAACTCTGGGTACTCCGCCCAAAGAATGCGGCCAACGCGAAGCAGGTCATCTCTCGACACGCCGTGTGCCGCACCTCCCCGCCTATTCGGCTCATCGCGGACACATGCTTTTCCCGTTTGGCACACCACAACGCAAGCACCACTCCACGGCCCTGCTAATACTCCAGCTGTAGATCGTGATCAGGTGCCGTGGGGCACTGCCCTGCATGATCACCAGGCTACGGTGCGTGGTGTTGGACTGTGCCGATGCCGTTGGGCTGTCCCGGTTCTACCAGTCGCTTCGCGGCGGCGTCGTGAACCAGCCGGATCCACGGTGGTCACTCGGGGAGGGCAGGGCCACACTCCACACCGACGGCAGGCTCGTGCTGGCCTTCGAGGTCGCAGTGCTGGCCATCGACGAGACCAGCGAAGTGAAGAAGGGCACCCACCCCCTCGCCGTCCAGCGCCAGGACATCACGCGCCTCCGCAAGGTTCTCGATCCTCCGATCCCGCCGCAAGAAGAAGCCCTTTTCGAGATCTAAGACCGTGTTTGAGATCTGCCGTGCCCCAGCGGTGAGCCTGTCGTTGCACCTGCGTGAGTGAATCTATGGGTGGGTATCCGTCGGACCTGACGGATGAACAGTGGGCTCTGGTGGAGCCGTTGCTGCCGCCGGCGCGGGTGGGGCCGAGGGGCGGGCGGCGAGAGAAGCATCCGCGGCGTCGGATGGTGGACGCGATCTTCTACGTGGTGCGGACTGGCTGCGCCTGGCGGCAGCTGCCGAAAGACTTCGCGCCCTGGCCGACGGTGTACTGGTACTTCACCTGGTGGCATGACGACGGCACAGTCGAGCGGATCCATGACGCTTTGCGTGACCGGGTTCGGGAGGCCGACGGCAGAGCCGTCGCGCCGAGCGCAGGGCTGATCGACTCGCAGTCCGTCCGCACGGCCGACGCCGTCCCGGCTTCGACCAGGGGCTTCGACGCGGGCAAGAAGGTCAAGGGGCGCAAGAGGTTCATCGTCACTGACACACTCGGCCTGCTGTTGGCCGTCCACGTCGTCGCCGCGAGCGTCCAGGACCGCGACGGTGCGAAACGCCCACTGCTGTGGACCCGCCTGGATCACCCGGGGGTCAAGAAGGTCTGGGCCGACGAAGGCTTCGCCGGACGTCTGGTGGACTGGACCGCCGCGATCCTCGGCCGAGAACTGGAGATCGTCCGCAAGAACCCCGGCCAGAGAGGCTTCCAGGTCCAGCCCAAGCGGTGGGCGGTAGAGCGGACATTTTCGTGGGTCACCGCCCATCGCCGGCTCGCCCGGGACTACGAGACCAGTCCTGCCCGCGCGGAAACCATGATCCGATGGGCGATGATCGGCATCATGGTCCGTCGGCTCACTCGAGGCCGTTCCGCGACGCGCCCCGGCCCACGGCCACTCGTGCGACAACTCTCATAAGCCGCCTCGCCCCTCACCGAACTCTGCGGCGACTGTCGGCAACCTAAAGAGCCAGGAACTCCTCGACCTTCCGTTTCAGGTCGGGCGGTAGGTCGGCCAACTCCGAGACAATCAGACGCAGGTCCCGTTCGCGTTCGGGGTGCTTGCCCCAGACCTCTGAGGTCCTGGTGAGCACGGCGACCAGCAGATCGCCCTCGTACATGTCGCCCTCCGCCATCGGGTCCAACCGCAGGACCTCCAGCGCCAGCGGTAGGAGGTGGGTCAGGCCTATGTTCTGCCCGATCAGTAGGCGCATGTCCTCGACTGTCAGCGCGCCGATCGGCTTGCGCCGCAGCTCATGCGCGGTCGCCACAAGCCGGGTCGCGTCGCCCGACGGGGCTGGCCAGCGGTCGCGCTCAAGCTCTTCGAGGGAGCGGTCACGGTTCACGAGTCGAGTCACCGATGGATCGTCCCATGTCAGATCTCAAACGCGGTCTCAAGGCCCTGATTACCCACGCCGTCAGCCAGGCGGCGAGGTTTCTCGGATATGACGTGCGAGTGCAGCACGAGGATACGAAGGTGACTGGGCCGAAACGCTCGGTCAATGGGCAGATCGCCTATTCGTTCCCCGTGACGTAATTCGGCAACGCTGTAAGCTGTACATGCGCCGAGGGATGCCTACGCATCGTTCGATTCTGATTCACGACAGCGACTACAGCATCGTGATGAAGTATCAGAATGAGTACCGCGGGGTCGTCCAGTACTACCTTCTGGCGCAGGACGTCTTTCGCCTGCACGCCCTCAACTGGGTGATGGGGTCATCCATGCTCAAGGCCCTGGCCGCGAAGCACAGTTCCACCGTAAGCAAGATGGTGCGATGGTACAGAGCGACCGTTGACACTCCGCTTGGCTCGCGGAGGTGCTTCCAAGTCACAGTTGCCCGTGAGGGAAAGAAGCCGCTGGTCGCCCGCTTCGGCGGGATCCCTCTGCAACGTCAGCGTGGCGCCGTCCTCAAGGACACCGCCCCGGTCATGCAGTCGACAACCAATGAGCTCATCCATCGACTGCTCGCCGGGCAATGTGAAATCTGTGAGTCCGGGGTCGGGCTGCAAGTCCACCACATCCGCAAGCTCGCCGATCTCAACAAGCCAGGCAGACCGGACCCGCCTGGGTGGGTACGCCTGATGGCGCGAAGGCGGCGCAAGACGCTTGTCGTCTATGAATCCTGCCATCAGGACATCCATGCAGGCAGGCACAACATCTCAACGCGAAAACGATCACTGGAGAGCGGGATGCTGTGAAAGTGGCCTGTCCCGTTCGGGGAGGGGCCGACGGAAAAGGACCCGCACAGCGGGCACCTCGCCGGCGGCCTACTCCACGCGGTACGCACCGACCAGCACGATTGCGAGCCGTGAACTGCGGGACCTGCTGGGGGCCCGGGTGCATTTCGGTGCCGACCTGGCCGTGTTCGTGACGACCACGCGGTTCAGTCGGCCGTCCGAGAAGTTCGCGTTGCAGCATGGGATTCTCGCCGTGCACCGTGACCACCTGGGGGTGTGGAACGGAGGGGCCTCCTTGATGTCACTCGCCGAGATCAACGGTGCCGGTCAGGGGGACGCCCGGCACCGGACACGCTGGAAGCAGGCGTACAGCGAGTAACCCCCTGTATAGGGGCAGGAGGCAGGGCTGCTGCCTGATCAGCTCCCTTTCGTGTCGTACAGCCGCCACGCCGGCCAGCGGATGGCTTCTTCTTTCTCGCCGCTGCCGCTCAGCAGGTTCCGCCGGTGCAGCGTCAGCCGCAGATGACGTGCCGCGTCGGCGCCTTTATCTGGCCCCCGATCGAGCAGCACGGCCCGGGTCGCTGTGCCATCGGTGCCGCGCACCAGCGCATCGGCCGGATGCCCATGGAGGCTCTCACCCAAGGTGACGGTGGCCCCGGGTAGCCGGGAGAGGGCCTGATAGAGGCGCTTGGACAGGGGGTCGCCGGCCTGGTCGTGTGGCCTGGAGCCGTCGTTTTCCGCTGCGTCGAGCAGCGCGCCGGCCACACCGCCCCGCTTCCGCCAGCGGTCTTTGTCCCCCACCACGATGAGGTGACTGCGTGCTCTGGTGATGGCGACGTTCCAGAGATTCAGCTGGCCGGCGACCCATTCGACGGCACCGGGGCGCATGCCCTCCCCGGCGACAAGTGAGAACACCATGACGTCGCGTTCGCCGCCTTGGAAAGTGTGCACCGTACCGACGCGCAGACGCTCCTCGTCATATCGGCTCAACCGACGGCGCAGTGCTTCGGCCTGCGCTGTGAAGGGGGTCACGACGCCGATGGTGGCTCCTGGGGGCAGTTGCTCCAAGAGGTACCGGACGCTCGCATCCACTTTGTCCATCTCGACCTCGTTGACCCACGAGCCGCCGTACGGCGACCGGGCGGCCCGTCCGGGCACGTGGGTCCAGATGACTGCCGGACGCGGCAGGGCAGGCCGTCCGCGAGTGTCCGTGAGAACGGTCAGGTCACCGTCGTAGAAGAAGTCGTTGGAGATCGCGGCGATGCGCGGGTGGCAGCGGAAGTGTTCGTCGAGCAGCAGGGTGCCGCCGGCGGACTTTTCGGCGGCGTGGAAGGCGGAGTGGCGCCGGTAGGCAAGGCGGTGCTTCTCCAGCCATTCCGATCGCAGTCCGAGTTTCCGTCGGACGAGCGCCTCGCGTTCCGGGCTGACCTCCGTGATGTGCGCCAATTGCATGGCGTCGCCGATCACCAGAGCCCGCCGCGCGCGGAACAGCAGCGGCAGGACGTGCGGGATGGCGCACTGGCTGGCCTCGTCGATGACGACGAGGTCGAACAGAGCCGGGCCGGGTGGGAAACGCCGGGCGGAAAGGCTGGTCACCGCCCAGCCGGCCACCGCGGGCTGGGCCTTCTGCCCGCGGGCCCGGCCGAGGACTTCCCGTATGTCGGGCCAGTCGCTGCGGTCGCTGTCCCGTGCGCGGAGCAGGTCGAGGATGCGGCGACGCCCGGCCCGTGCGTGTGCCTGCACAGTGCTGGCGAGAAGGGTGCGCGACGCGGCATGCACAGCCGCCTCGGCGCCGTGCAGAGCTTTGGACAGATGTGTGTCATCGACGGAAGCCACATGACTGTGCAGGTCACGCCAGTCGGCCTCGGCGGCGGCGAAGCCGGCGAGCGCGAGGCACCCTGCGACGTGATCACCGTCGTACGCGCCGAGGCCGTGCGTACGCAGAAAACGGGTGCGCCGCCAGCGCCCGAGGAACCACGCGCGGGCGAGGCGGCCCGCCTTCTCCTCCACCTCTTTCGGCTGAGTCGGCCCATTGAGCACCTGGTGCAGTTCGGTTACGGCAACACCGAGCTGCCTGGCGTGCTCCTCGCGGGCCTCACCGGCCTGGCGCAGCTGCCGTTCCGTGGTCGCGATATGCGCGAGAGCGTGCCGGTCACGGGCGAGCTGGTCGGCCGACACGTCGACCTCCACGGCGGCGGTGGCCACGTTGGGCGAGGGATCGGCCATGGTCCGCAACTCGTGCAGGGCGGCGATCTCGTGCTCTGCATTGCTCGTCGCGTTCTTTCGGGCCGAGCCGGTGCGTACGACGCTGCCGGGGACCAGCCTGTCGCACCGACGCCAGACCTCGTCCACGGCCTCGTTGTTCGTGGACGCCACCAGGACGGTCTGCCCGTCGACGATGGCGGTGGCGACGAGATTGGCCACCAGCTGGCTCTTGCCGGTGCCGGGAGGACCCGTGGCCACGGTCAGGCGGCGGGTCATGGCAGAACGGATGACCTCGGCCTGGGCTTCGTTACAGGGCAGAGGCGTCACCAGGCGCACCGGTTCCGTATCTGCCAGAGCCAGCGCACGTGCGCGCTGGGCGGCGTCGGGCGCGAGGGCGCCGAGGGCGGTCATCTGGATCTGGTCCGTCTGCTTTCCGATGTCCGTGAAGTCGTCGAGGAGCCGCTTCGTGAAGCCGGTTTTGGGAAGGGCCGTGAAGAGGACCGCGGCATTACGGGCACCGTGGCCGGGAGTGTGGACGTCGATACGGTCCGCAAGCTGGTCGGGGCGGAGTTCCTGCACGCACGGCAGCTCGAAGTCCTCGGCCAGGAGATTACGGGCCTCCACTGCCATACGGTCGTGCTGACCCCGGTGCCAGGAGGGCTGGAAGGTGTCCGCGAGCTGGGAGGCTTCTTCCTCGCCGAGCCAGTCGACCGCGAGTCGTGGATGTGGCTGAACCGGACCGTAGGGTTTCAGCCGCACCCCGCCCTCCCCTTGGACGATCTCGACGCGCCGTATCAGCAAGGGGGCGAACTTCGGATGCCGCCAGGAGCGTCCGGTGCGCGGCCCCGTCAGGACCACGGCGGGATAGCCCGCCCAGAGCTCGGCGTCCTGCTGGGTCGCCGATTCGATGAGGGCGGCTGCCTCCTCGGGGAGGGCGACGCAGCCGTCGGCATCGACATCGCCCGACAGGAAGCGTTCCGCCCCGGTCAGGCAGGCGTACGACGCGTTGGGATGCCCCACCTCCATCAGCGGCGTCTCGGTGTCACCGGCCAGGACGCACTCGCGGTAGTAGTCCAGGAGGACGGACCAGGTCGGCTGAGTTACCGCAGACTTCGCGGGGCCGGCTTGCGGCTGATCCGCGGCCTGACGTGGTCGGTGACTCAGCGGTTCGAGAATCGGGGCACGGCCGAGCGGAGAGGCGGCGATCACGATGCGGTCGTCGACACCGTGCGCCGAATGCACCGGTACCTGTCGGCCTCCTCGTGCCCGCATACGCCGGTTGACGTAGGCGAACAGGTCGTCCACCGACACTTCACTGCTGCCGTCCTTGCTGACCCTGCCCGTTCGGAGGGCTTCGATCACCTCGGCGGTGAACGCGGAAGGCTTCACGTCGGCGCCTTGACCGGCATCGGCGTACGAGTCCTCGCCGGCGCGCGAGGACGACAGGACGTAGACGCCCCGACTGGTCAGCAGGGCCGACTCGCCGGACTTGGCCACGGTGCCATCCGGCTGCTGGTCGGAGGTGCGCAGGCCGACGGCGAAGCCACCGCTGCGACAGCAGTCGATCATCACCACCTTCTGCGGCGCGATGCACTGTTCCAGCAGCTCATTGACGAAACCGGCGCTAACACCGGTCTCGGCCACCCGGTCGAAGTCGGTGTCCCGGGCGACGACGTGGAACTCGCCGCCGTCCCTGACCCGTCTCACACCGTGCCCCGAGATGTACAGCAGTGCCAGTTCGTCCTCGTCGCACGCCGTGAGAAACTCGCCGATGGCCAGTCGCATGTCGTCGGCCGTGAGGTCGGTCTTCGTCTGGATGGAGACGAAGTTGCCGATATTTCGATGCCGCAGAACCTGACCGAGCCCCCAGACGTCCGCCTGTGCGGACGGCAGTGGCGCGAAGCGACCGTCGTCATAGTGCTCGGTGCCGATCAGCAGGGCGCGGCGTTTGTGCAGACGGGTCACGCGGCGCCGTCCTCCGGGCCCGGGCCCTCGCCAGTGGTGGCCCGGTCCAGGAACTCGTGGACCATGCGTTCCTGCGCCGCGTCCGGACGACCTGTGATCTTGACCGAGTTCTCCCCGTAAAACACCTCGACCTTGCGGTGCCGTTCCTTGGCACACCACTCTTTGATCAGGGTGATCAGCACTTGAGAGACCGGACGGGCGACAGCGGTTGCCGTGGCCGCCCACAGCGCCACCTCGCCCACGCCCGCACCCTTGTGTCCAGGCTCAGCAGACGCTTCTTCGTCCGCGAAGCCGACGGCCAGGCCGTCTGCCGCCCGTAACGTGTCGTACAGGTCCCGGGTGAGGCGCTCTTGCCGAAGCGTGTCGCCGCCCGTGGGCACAACGAGTCGCCACTGGAATCCCCCGCCCTGCATGGGCCCTCCTTGCTGCCGTTTCATCGCTTTACTGCTCTGCGCACGTGACTCTGGCATGAGGAACGCCTGCGGAGACAGTCGTGGCAGAGCGAGGGTGACGGCATTCGGCCATCCTCGCTCTGCCCCCTCCGGCCGTCGTCCGCCGGTCAGCTCCGCTTCTTGGCCCGGCGCCTTCTGTGCGTCTCCGGCAGAAGGCTCATCACCATGATCGAGCCGTCCTCACGCAGGGACACCGGTCCATCCCAGTAGTCCTCGAACCGCGCGGAACGCCAGGACGAGCGCAGGGCGTGTGCCTCTCGCCGGTATTGCTCCACCCGCCCGTCCCGCAGGTGGCGGAAGAGGTTTTCGGCGAGTCCGGAGAACGCCTCGACCCGGGTGCCGTTCAGCCGGAACACATGGTCGGTGCCGACGAAGGTCGCCCCGCCGATCTCGATTTCCACGTCCTGAACGATGCCGGTACCGGCATGGGTGAAGCCTTCGAAATGCCGGCGGCCCTGCCGCTTTGTCAGGTACTGCGCGATGAGTTCTCCGCCGCCGGTGAAGCCCGTCAACCCGGCAGCTCCCGCACGCGCGAGAGCCCGCCGGAACCAGGCGTACTGCTCGGGCTGCACCTGGAAGCCGCTGACCCGCTGTTCTTTCCCGTCGTCAGGGTCCGGGACGCGAACGTCCGGGTAGTTGTTCAGATCGTCGAGTGCCTGGTCGGCGTCCGCAACCGGATCGTCGGGCGCGAAGACCAACGCCCCGTCGCCGTTGGCCTGCAAGACGTGAACGGTGATGCCGCCCTGCCCGAGCAACTCGGTCGACGTCACCAGCACCGGCGTCTCGTTCCACGGGCCCACGTGCACCGCTTCCACCTGCGCCGATGCGCTGGCCAGTTGGGTGTACACGTAGGAAGTCTTCCCATGCATCCCTTTACAGGCAAGGGGAACGACCTTCGACGGCTCGCCCGGCTTCCACGCCTCCAGGAAGAAGTCGGGCCGCTGCCGTACCCAGTCCCGACGCCGCACATCCTTGCCCACCAGAGCCCAGCCGGCCTGTAGCGCGATGTCAGCGTCCACGACGGAAACGCTGTATCCCGGATACCGTTTCCGGACGATGCGTTCGGCGACGGCGAGCGCGAATCCAATGCCCAGCTCCCCGGACTGAACGGTCTTGTAGTGCCGTCGAGGGTTCAGCCCCTCCTCGGACAGCTTCATGTACTTTCCGGCGCTGCCCTCCAACGCCTGGCAGTACTTCAAACACCCCCAGTGCTCCGCCAACCCGCGTCCGGCGCCCTGCCGGGAGAGTACGGTGGCCCGTCCGAGGGCGTGCAGAACCTCCCACGGCGTCACGGTGACCGACTGCCCTACCTCCACTGCGGGCACTCTCCGCAACTCCGGTTTGCGCCGAACCGGTTCCCGTCCGCCCTGCAGCCGCTCCTTGTCGTCCTCGGCCGCAGCGTCCGCCACGGCGCCGGCCAGAGCGGTGGTCGAGGCGACCTGCACGTGCCAGGGCTTCACCAGGTTTTCGAGTACAACTGACGTGTCCGTCACTGTGTGCTCCCCCCTACGACATGCCGGATCTACACGGCAAAGACGTGACGGTAGAACGGGTACCAGGGGCGCATACAAGGGGGCATACAGACGCGTTGGCTCATATGGCATTAGAGGGCCAACGTGCACTGGTCGGACGTGATGCCGATGCACCTGCGGCATTCCTCTTACGAGGAGTCGTACGCGAAGCGCAGGCCGAAGGAAAACGGGCTTGATCTCCTCCGGCTGTCGGAGACTGAGGGCTGCCGCTGTTGCTCATGGCGGACACGGCCAGCTCCTGACGAAGCGGTCCTGGAAGACTATGCCGACAGACGATGCCTGATCCTTCAGGACGAAGCTTCTACCGGTGGGCGCACCATGTCACCGGGGTAACTGCAATCCCCTGACATTTCGTCGGGTTCAGGGACGTATGAAAAACCGAGCTTAAGCCACACTCCGTACAGCTCCCGGTCCCACGCAGACAAGATGATCTCTTGATCGGGCACCCGAGCAAACAACTCATCGACCAAAGCTCGTGCCACTCCCCTTTGCCGGAACTCGGGAGAAACGTGGAGCTCATAAAGCCTGACGTAGCCGGGCTCGCCGCCTGCCGCGCGCTGCAGACTGGAGTGAAGCCATCCCATACGCACGCCTTGGTCGGGGTCCTCTGCGATCAGGGCGTGCAGCGCCTCCGCCAGGGAGGCGGCCCCCTCCTGCTTCTCGACGGTGACCGTCCAGCCCTCGGTGTTGTTGCTCATCCATTCGATGTCGGCTGGATGAGCGTCACGGACCCTGATCTTCATGCTTCATAGCCTACGGCTGCGCCTCCAATGGCCATCTTGGCCGTGTGAGCCTGCCCAAGTGGCCGGCCTCTCGGGCTAAGTAGCAATCGAGACGCATGAGACTGTCTCGCCCCGATGCGGCGTTCGTAGTAGTTACGGGAGTACGGATCGACGCCCACATAAACGTCACAGGCGACAGCGATGCAGCCGTAGCCTGGTCACAGGCCGAGATGACCAGTTCAGCTGCCGGTGGTCAGCCAGTCGATCCGGCCGTAACCGCTCCCGCACTCACGCGTCCCGGTCGCGCTTGGAGGAACACGCACCCCGGTACGGATGGATAAGCGGGTGCGATAGCAAATCAGGCACCCGAGAGAGTTACAGGCACGCGGACTCCTTAGCGGCACCGACCGCATCGTGCTCGCCAGCGCGTTCGACCTCACGTCGAAGCCGCACCGGAGCGCTCCGGTGCGGCTTCCATCGGCACGCTCGCCATCATGGCCGTCGTGAACATCGCGGTGATCACCCTGCGCCGCCGCGAGCCGGGCCTCACCCG